>JACIZN010000195.1 GCA_014359405.1 Candidatus Caldatribacterium sp. | reverse complement strand
AGGACCGTCCCACCCCAGGCGGCAAGCATTTTGAGGCAGCGGGTGAAGTACGTAAGGGCTTCCTTGCGAATTTCGGCACTGTCACTGATGAGATCCCTCCGTTCCCCCACCACCGCGCAACCGGTCACCGAAAGTCCGTTCTCCTCAAGAAGGGCTTTGGTCTTCTCCACCGAGATGGCGTCAAGAAGGTCCAGGGGAATCTCCACACAGTCAAAGCCCAACTCCTTCACCATGGGAATGAGATGGGCTCCGTTGTCCGTGTACGCCGCAGTCCAAAGGAAGAGATTCACTCCAAACATGGGTATCCCCCTTTCAGAAGATGCGCTCTTCGGTGAGGCGATCGAAAATCCGAACCTTCTCTTTTTTGAACCCAAAAAAGACCTTCTCCCCTGCCTCAAAATGAGCTCCCTCTTCGCTCCGTACCCGAAGGACATGCCCGTCAAGGCGCAGACGTACAATCTGGATAACTCCAAGAGGCTCGACCACCTCAACCCGAGCAGGGTACAATCCCTCTTTTTCCTCCCTGTAGAGGGAAATGTCCTCGGGTCGGATACCGAAAAGAACCTCAGGGTGCTTCAGGTTCCTTCGGCAGATTGAGGCGGCTTCCTCAGGGAGTTCAAAGGTAAAGTAGCCGGGACCGACGTTGAGTCTTTTCTCACCCTCAAAGAGAGCCGGGACAAAGTTCATTCCTGGACTTCCCACAAAATCGGCGACAAAAACGTTCCGAGGGTGGTGGTAAATCTCCTGCGGTGTTCCCACCTGCACCACATGTCCCTGGCGGATGACCACAATCCGGTCACCCATGGAGAGAGCTTCAGCCTGGTCCGGAGTGGCGTAGAGGAATGTGGCCCCTGTCTCTCCCTGGAGGCGCTTGAGCTCTGTGCGCATCTCCTCCCGAATCTTGGCATCGAGATTTGTCAGGGGCTCGTCAAGGAGGAAGAGCTGGGGGTTGCGCACCAGGGCTCGGGCAATGGCAACCCGCTGCATCTCTCCACCGCTTATGTGAATGGGTCTCCGCTCTAAGAGGTGGTCGATGTGGAGGAAACGGGCGACCTCCCTCACCCGCCGCTCGATTTCATCCTTTGAAATATTTCGGATGCGGAGGGGTGAAGCGATGTTCTCAAAAACCGTGTACCGGGGGTACAGGGAGAAGTTCTGGAACACAAAAGCCACATCCCGGTCTTTTGGGGGGAGATCGTTGACCACGCGTTCCCCGATACGGATGATGCCTCCATCCGGGTGCTCAAGGCCTGCCACACAGCGAAGAGTAGTTGTCTTCCCCGCCCCCGTTGGTCCAAGGAGCACCGTGATGGTTCCGCTTTCCGCCTCAAGGGAGAGTTCAGAGACGGCAGTAATTCTCCCAAATTTTTTTGTCAACTTTTCAATCACAAGGCGTGCCATAGGTTTCACCTACGCGATGAGTTTTTCGGTTTCCCCGTGGAATATGCGAATCTCCCGGAACCGAAGGCCCACTCTCTCCCCCACCCTGAGGACCATATCCCCAGGAAGGAGCGCCTTCACGAGGTGTCCGAGAATGCGAAAGGTCACCACGTTCTGAACCCCAAGAGGCTCAAAGACGTACACCTCTCCGTCAAGGAGTTTTTCTTCTTCCCCCACAACGAGGATGT
>JACIZN010000194.1 GCA_014359405.1 Candidatus Caldatribacterium sp. | reverse complement strand
GTTGCCGTTTTGGGGCACACGGTGGCCCAGGACCTTTTTGGGAATCCTGAAGCTTCAGTGGGACAGAAGATACGCATTGGGCGAGCGATTTTCACCATTATAGGGGTGCTTGAGCCGAAAACCGCCGGAGGCCAGGACCTGGGGAACCAGGTCTTTGTTCCCCTGACGACCCACGTGCGTTACCTCACCGGGAACCGCTACCTCCGGAACATCATCGTCCAGGTGGATACCAAAGAGAACATCCCTCTCGTCTCCACGTGGCTTTCGGACTTCTTTACGAGGAAAATCGGAGACCCTGAGAAGTTCTCAATCCTCAACCAGCAGGATATTTTAGAAACCGTCGAGAGCGTCACGGGGTCCATTACCCTCTTTCTTGCTATTATCGCCGGGATTTCTCTCCTTGTTGGAGGTATTGGCATCATGAACATCATGCTCGTGTCGGTGGCCGAAAGAACTCGGGAGATTGGCCTTCGCAAGGCCATCGGAGCCAAGCCCCGGGACATTCTCCTCCAGTTCCTCCTTGAGTCCTCGCTTTTGAGCCTTGTTGGTGGTGGCGTGGGGGTGGTTCTTGGAGTCCTTGCAGGGAAGAGCATGGCGTCTTTCTCCCAGTTCTCCTTCGTCCTCTCGCCTCAGGTTTTGGCCTTGGCCCTTTCGGTATCTCTGGCGGTGGGGCTCTTTTTTGGGATATACCCGGCCCGACGAGCAAGCCGCCTTGATCCCATTACTGCGCTCCGGTACGAGTAAAGGAGGGATAGTATGCTCAGGGGATTTTGGGTACTTGCGGTTCTTCTTGTGGTCCTTACAGGGTTTTGCGCTTTTGGGGAGGAGGAAAAACTCCCTTCCCTGTCCCTCAAGGAGGCCATTACTCTTGGCCTTGAGGAGAGCCGAACCGTTCGCCTTGCCGAGCTCACCCTTCGGGCTCAAGAGGTGGCCTACCGTGAGGGGAAGGCGAACCTCCTTTTGAACCCTTCGGTGGTTTCGGAGCTCCAACTTGAGAATACCTGGCGGAGTGCTCAGAGGAGTTTCGCCCTGACACGGATGGACCTTGCGCTTCGGATTGAGGAGGCCTACTACAACGTCCTCAAGGCAGAGCGGGCTTTAAGTCTTGCCAAAGAGAACCTCTCGCGCTTAGAGAAGCAGCTTGAGGATGTGCGGGCAAAATTCTCCCTTGGCGTGGTAGCGAAAATCGACGTTCTTCGGAATGAGCTCGAGGTTGAGCGAGCTCGCCTTGAAGTCGAAAAGGCAGAGGACAACCTCACCCTTTCCCGGATGAACTTAGGAAGCATCCTTGGCAGGGGCCTTGAAGCGCAGTTTGCCCTTTCCTCAAGCCTTGAGTTTGCTCCTGAAGCCTTTGATCTTGACTTTTGCATCCAGTACGCCTTGGAGCACCGCCCCGAGGTGAAGGAGAAAGAGGAGGCCCTTGCTCTCCGGAAGAAAGAGCTCGAGGTTGTGACCTCCTACACGCCTCCTCTTGAGCGGGAGAAAGCCAAAATCAACCTCGCCATTGCCGAAGCCGAGCTTGCGGATATCAAGGAGTCGGTGGTGCTTGAGGTGCGGCAGAGGTTTTCTGAACTTCTTGCGGCCGAGAGGAATGTCCCAATCGCCGAGAAGAACGTCGCTGTCGCCCGGGAAAACCTGAGCATCCAGCAGGCTCGTTTTGAGGCTGGCGTCATCACCCTTCTTGATCTTCTTGATGCCCAGAGCGACCTTTATGAG
>JACIZN010000193.1 GCA_014359405.1 Candidatus Caldatribacterium sp. | reverse complement strand
AACTCAGGTCTGAGGATCGTGCTTACCTCCTTAGTGGAACCCTGTCCACGAGAGTATACCTCAAACAGAGACACAGCACCCTCTCCCACTGCCTCGAAGGACAGTTAGAACCCCTCCACACGCTCCTCTACACACTCGGGTACTGTCAGTATCCTCCGGAAATGTACTATCTTTGGAAACTACTCCTCCAGAACTCACCTCATGATTCCATCTGTGGCTGCAGCATAGACCCCGTACATGAGGAAATGCTCCAGCGGTACTACAAAATGGAAACAATCTTCGAAAAGTTGCTTAAAGACGTACCTTGTAGCCTTTCCACTAACAAGGAAGCTCAGGAAAACCACCTTGTCCTCTTCAACCCTCATCCCTGGGAAGTAGAGGCGTACGTTGAGTGTGAGGTCCTTCTCAGAAAGGAAAAAGTAAAGGAGGTAAATTTTGAGGAGAGCAAGTTAGTGCACCGACGTCGTGAAAGAGAGGAAGGTCCGGTTGAAAACTTGAAACTTGTCGCTTCCGATGGAGAGATAACCCCAATCGTGCTCCACAGTAAATGGGACACTCTCGTAGAAACACCTCCGCACACGCTCCCTGAGGTATTCTCGGTACAACGATGCCGTATTGCTTTTGTTGCTTCTCTTCCTCCCCTCGGCTTCAAGAGCTATAAAATCTTAACCCTCAACCGAGAAAGAGAGAAAAGGCTTCCCCGGAGCTTCGAGGACTATACGCTTGAGAACGAGTTCTACCGTCTTGCCATCTCTCCTCAGAGTAACCTTTTCTCTCTCGAAGATAAGCAAGGAAAAAGGAACATTGCATTCCAAATTCTCTTTGAAGACGGAGGAGACGCAGGAGATGAGTATGACTATTCCCCTCCAGAAAATGACGAACTTGTCTTGAGTTCAACGATCATTCCTATCTTAGAAACCGCGGCAAATGACCTCTCTCAGAAGGTAACCATGCGGTATGAGCTCTCGATACCTGTTTCGTTAGCCCCAAACCGAAAGACGAGAAGCACGGAACGCGTTCCTTTGCCCATTTCCCTGGAGATCAGTCTCCCACAGAGAAGCAAACAGATCAACCTCTGTGTCCGATTAGAGAACAAAGCCTTTGACCATCGTCTTCGGATGCTCTTTTTGATTCCCATCAAAGATGTGCAACTCTTCTCGGGTGCCTACTTCGCTCTCCTTGAGAGACGACCATCTCACGGCCAGTCGATACCACAAAAGGACTTTGTCCTCCTGCGTAATGCTGAGTGGTGCTTAGCCATCCTCAACAAGGGCTTACAGGAATTCCAGTACTCCCAGGGGAACGGAGAAACAACTTTGGCTTTTACACTTCTTCGGGCAGTGGGATGGCTCTCAAGGGACGATCTCCTTACCCGCAAAGGCGATGCAGGATGGCCTTTTTCCACACCCCAAGCCCAGTGCCTGGGTAACCACGAGTTTGAACTCGCCCTGGTTTTTGGAAATCGTCAAAGCGACCCATGGTTAGGTATAAAAGAAGCCCTTCTCTTTAACCGTCCACCCCTTGCCTTTCAGGTCTCTGGGAACCTGCGCTCCTCCCTTATCGAAGGGTTTTCTCTCTTAACCTTAGACAATCCTTACATTGTCATGAGCGCTTTCAAAAAGAGTGAAAGTAGGGAAGAAGTTGTCCTGCGGCTGTACAACCCGACCCCGGAAAGACAGCGCTGCCGATTGCTCTTTAAACAACCAGTTCTTCTCCTAAAAGAGCTCACCCTTCTCGAAGAGGAATCCCGCA
>JACIZN010000192.1 GCA_014359405.1 Candidatus Caldatribacterium sp. | reverse complement strand
CCAGAGTTCACCAGGGACCCATCGGCGGAGAGCTTAAAGGAGCCGTCTCTTGTGTAGTACACCTGGCTCCCATCGCTCACGATGAAGAACCCATCCCCCTGAATGGCAAAGTCGGTGGGGTTGTCTGTGGTCTGCAATCCGCCCTGGGTGAAGAGGGTATCGATGCTTCCGATTCGCACTCCAAGGCCAATCTGCTTGGGGTTGACGCCTCCGGCGCCTCCCGTCTGAGGACTCCGGGCACCTTCAATGGTCTGGCTCAGGATATCCTCAAAGGTTACCCGGCTCGCCTTGAAGGCTACGGTATTGACATTGGCGATGTTGTTCCCGATGACGTCCATCCGGGTCTGATGGTTCTTGAGACCAGAGACTCCGGAAAAGAGCGACCGCATCATGCTCTCCTATCCTCCCTTCCGCAAGCCCCCGACTCCGCGGACCGGCCTGCTGTACTCAAAAAAAGCACGGAATCAATATGGGTGAACACCCGGTTTTCGTTCTCCACACAGGTGATGACTGTGCGCTCCGGCACATTCACCACAAAGGCCACCCCGTCAACGACAATGAGGGAGGTCCTTCCCCCTTTGGCCTCAAGGGTTCGGAGGCCTTCCTCGAGTTTCTCCTTCACCTCCTGGGAGAGGGTGATGGACCGCTCCGAAAGCCTCCTTTTGGCATGGATGGAAAAGGTGAGTTCCTCATCAAGAACGCGCTCAAAGGAAGAGGTGCTCCTCTGTCCTAAAGGAATACCCTTTGAGCTTTCCCGAACTCCCCCTATCCTCTCAATCATTGACCCTTCACCCCTGCAAGATCCGTTACCGGGTACGCTGAATCCCCGAAAAGAAGGTACACCGCTTCATCCCGCAGCGCCACTCCGGAAACCACGCCCTCCGTTCCGTCCTTGAGAACCACCGTTTTGCCCACCAGGTTTTCCGCCTGGATGAGGAGAAGGGCAACCATGCTCTTGTTGAGGTTCTGAATGCCCTCAAGGGTCGAGAACTGGGCAAGCTGGGTCGCCAGCTCCTGGTCTCCCAAGGGTTCCAGGGGATTCTGGTATCGGAGCTGGTACACAAGGAGCTTCAAAAAGGCGTGCTTATCGAGGGTAGCCCGGTTTTTTGTCGTGGTACCCTCCGGGGTGCTCGTCCCAGGAAGCGTCTTCGGCGTCACCGCAAAAGGAGCCATCGTCCTCACCCCTACACCAGGAGATTCACCCGGGAAACTTCGGAATCCTCAAAGGAGATTTCTTCAGCATCGTCTCTTTCTGCATTCTGGGTCGAGCGGAAGCCCAAAAAGGCGTAGGCATTCCGTCCGTCCCCAAGGAAATTCTGGAAAGGCATTCCCTGCGCATTGAGCTGGGCTTCAAAAAGGGGCAGGTACCTGACGAGGAGTTCCCGGGTTTCGGGATTCGCCACCTCCCAGAGGCAATGGATTCTACCCCCTTGCTCCTCGAGGCGAACGGTAATGGACCCCAAATGCTCTGGTTCAAGGCGCAGAACGATTTCCTTGCGATTTCGGGTTTCAGAGGCAAGCTTCAGGACTTCCTCGAAGACTCTGGCGAATTCCCTGGGAACCGAAGAGACGGAAACTTCCCGGGTTTCCGATTGCTCGATGCCCTTTGAAAGGACAAAGGAGGAAGTTGTATCTCCGTCAAGGAGTACAGCACTATTCTCGGTAACTTTCTCCTCTCCCCTTAGAGTTGGAACGACACTCTCCAGCTCCTCTGCCTTGGAAAGAGAAGGAGGCACCTCTTGCGCGGGCTCTGCTTCTTTCACAGAAAGTGTAGAGACTCCTTCCTCT
>JACIZN010000191.1 GCA_014359405.1 Candidatus Caldatribacterium sp. | reverse complement strand
GGGAACCGGGCCTTACGATTCACTCCCAGGGAGAAGATCCCCGAGCTCCTTGCCCAGATACCGGTGGGAAGATTGGGGCGTCCTGAGGACATTGCCCGGGCAGTGCTCTTCTTTGCAGCTGAAGAAGCCGACTACGTCACCGGGCAAGTCCTCGTGGTCTCCGGAGGGTACGGGTCTTAACCGAGGAATCTCCGCAAAAGCCCTCCTTCAACGACAAGCTCCGGAAGCACCGTATAGTTCTGGTTCCGAAGGGCCCTGATGACCCGAGTGGTCACCTCTTTATGGGCAGGGTCCTCTTCTACCTCAAGACTCAAGGTGTTTGCAAGGTCAAGCGCCTTGAGAATGCTCTCCCGTACCTCCTGGGGAAGGATTTCGAAGACTTTAGGGTTGAAGTACCGGAGGGCGAGGGAGAGGTCAAGCCGGAGATTCCGGTAGATGCCCTGAAGCGCCCCGAGCTCCTCGGAAGACAGGGCACCAAGGCCGAGTACTTCCGGGGGAAGCCCCATGGAGTAGCAGGCGGCGCAGAAGCCGATGGCTCTGGGGAGGGAAACCCTTCCGAGGCGCCTGGAGTACCCAAAGAGTCCTATGTGGAGCTTCCTCATCCGCCTTCTGGGCACGTACCTTGAGAGGAGGTTCACGACTTCTGCAAGCTCCTCAACGGTTTTCTGGTACTCAGAGGAGGTTTTCCTGATGACCTCAAGGGCGAATTCTTCCTCGAAATCTTCTAAGGGGTGGCGCACAAAGGCCTTGATTCGCTTTATAGCCGAGATCACCTCTTCGGCAGGATTATCGTACTTGAAGGCGGACTGTGCGGTGAATGTCTCCACCGAGGGGTACTCGGAGAGTACGCATTCAACCGTGGAAGGCGAGAGATTGCCCCTGAAGGGAGGGGACCCAGCACCAAGGATAGGGTAAATGTCCTTTTCTAACTGATAGGAGAGCCTCTCGAGCCTCTTCAGGGCAATTTTGTTGGCTAAAATTGCGGCGACCATCCCATAGTTCAGGGCGGGATCGGAGCGAGCCAGAAAAACCCGAAGGTAGTTTTCTTCTTTATCCTTCAGGTACTCCTTTACGATTTCGTCAGCTCGGAGCATCGTGGGAATGTCCTCAAAAAGGGGAATGACGTTGATTTTCTCGGGCAAGAACTCTCCCACCCACTCGGCAACGGTAATGGACCCAGGGTAAATAGGCTGGTACTGCTTGCCCCAGATGAAGTTCCTGTAGAGGTAGTACACCCGGTTAAGCTCTTCCGCGGAGGTGGTCATGGGGAGAATGACTTCGAATATCGGAGGTGGCGAGTTCTCGCCGTCAAAAAGCCGCACTGCATCCATGGAACGGGGAATGCTCTCAAGGGTCTCGACGAGGATTTTGGCCTCTTCTTTCTCAACGGAAGGGTTGGGAAGGCGCAGGGTCAAAAAGATTTCCTCGCCCAGCCGCTTCTTGCGGAAGAAGTGGGGATACTTTGTGAGGAGCTTTTTTACTACAAAGTCGTCAACCTCTTTCCCTTCGCTGTCCCACATCTGCTCATCGCAGCCGAGATGAGAAAAGGCATAGTACGCCTCGAGAATTTCGTCTTCGCCGGACATGTCGGGAGTCTCGGCGAAAAAGGGAAGCGAAGCATTATCCGGGTGCTGGGTGGACATCACCTTTGGGATTTTCATGCTCTTTCCCCCAAGGTTTTTTGGACTTAACCTTAGCAGCGGACAGTGTTCCTGTCAAGGGAAGGGAGCGCTGTCCGCAAGTTAACACTATCTCAACGCTTCTGGGGTTTTGGTCAATCCGTTCTCCTCT
>JACIZN010000190.1 GCA_014359405.1 Candidatus Caldatribacterium sp. | reverse complement strand
GACATCGACGATACCCCGGGATTTCCGAAGGGGAAGCGCCACCTCATGGTAGAGCCACACCGCTTCTTTTGTCGTGAGGAGCCAGTTGGGGTTGAGGAAAGTGGTATCCGAAGCCATAGGAAAACCTCCTTCTTTCTCTTTATAGCACATGAATGTTAGAAATTCAGTCCCTTTTTCGGATTTCTCCAAGCACCCTGAGAACACTCAAGCGTTTGTCTTCCAATCCCTGCAACAATGAAGCGAGTTACCTTTCTCATTCAGTGCAAGAGAGGCAAACATGAGCTACCATTTCCAAAAGAGCACGTACCGAGGTGATTCCTGTGCCTGAGCTTGCACCTGGAACATGGGCTTTCGTGACTGGGGCTTCCTCAGGAATTGGGGAAGCGTTTGCCTATGCACTTTCCCAAAGGGGAATGAACCTCATCCTCCTTGGGCGAAGCGAGAAAGACCTGCAACGTGTGGCAGAGAAAATCGCAAAAGAGCATGGCACAGAGACAGTAACTCTCCGCTGCGACCTCACGAGAGAACTCGACAAAGCAGTGGAGGTTCTCGAGGAGTTCGAGGTGGAGCTCCTCGTGAACAATGCCGGTGCAGGGGTCCATGGGGAATTCCTGAGCGTTCCTTCTTCCCGACACCGGGAAATTATCGAGCTCAACGTGGCGGCCCTAACGGAACTCTCCTTCCACGCCGGAAAGCAGATGGTGGAGAGGAAACGAGGCGGCATCATCAACGTTGGGTCTCTTGCCGGCTTTTTCCCTCTTCCTCACTTTGCCGTCTACGCCGCCACGAAAGCCTACGTGTACTCCCTTTCTCTTGCCCTCTGGGCCGAGTGGAAAAAACACAACGTCCACGTTCTCTACGTGGCACCTGGACCCACAGAGAGCAAGTTCTTTGAGAGAGCTCGTGGGGGAATGAAACGCCCGGAGAAAACCTCTTTTGTGATGCAGCCGGAAGAAGTCGTCAAAGGAGCGCTCCTTGCCTACGAGCAGGGGAAGGCCGTCTACATTCCCGGGTGGCGCAACCGGGTTCTGCCTCTCTTTGTCCGGCGCCTCTTCCCCGACTGGATGGTGGCCCGGTTCGCCGAGAGGTATCCGTACAAATAAAAACTGGAGCGGAAAACGGGATTCGAACCCGCGGCCCTCGGCTTGGGAAGCCGATGCTCTACCCCTGAGCTATTTCCGCTCCTGCCTAATAATATACTCAGAGAAACGGGTTTTTTCAAGTACCCCCCGGGTCCCCCACACCACTTTTTTCTTTCCGGCGTATAATACTCCTATGAGGAAAAGGTTTGAAGAGGAAAACGTATGGAGGATTCTTGGGGAAGTCTGGGACCTTGCCTGGGTGACGGTTGCCCCGATACTTCTTGGGGTCTTTCTGGGACAGTACCTCGATCGGAGGTATCCTCTCGGGTTCTCCTGGACGCTCTCTCTTCTTGCCCTGGGAGCTACCCTGGGTCTTTACAACCTCTACGACACCCTCATGAGAGCAAGCCGGGAAATGGAGCGAAAGAAAAACCATGATTCGAACCATTCTCAGTCTTCTTAGCGGCATGGCGCTTTCTCTTATTCTCCTTGGGCTCATCGCCCGGCAGGTCCGGGAGCTTTTGAGGACCCGCCGCTACTCCCTGTGGCGGGGGATTTTCATCCGCGAGGGGATTGCCGGTATGTGGCTTTTTGTCCTTCTGCGGTACCTGCGGGTGCGGCTCAACGTCTTCGTTGCTTCCTTCCTCGTGAGCTATTTCCTCTTTGTGATTCTTTTTGCCAATCTCTTCTTCAAGGGGGCGGAGAACTGTGGAAGAGGTGCTTAACCCTCACGTCCTTTTCGTCTTCTTTGGTCTTCCAATCACAAAAACC
>JACIZN010000189.1 GCA_014359405.1 Candidatus Caldatribacterium sp. | reverse complement strand
GCGTTGGAGGGATCCGTCAAGGTGGGACCGAAAGCTCACTCCCTCGTCATCAACCCGCACAAGCTGTGCAAGGCTAAATACCTGAAAGCCTCCGCTGTCGGTGAGGAGCGCCCCATCCCAGGAGATGAAACGGTGTAAGCCCCCTGCTTCCCGAATGAGATCTTCCCCAGGGCGAAGATGGAGATGGTACGCATTACAGAGGAAAATGCGAATCCCCAGAGCCCTCAAGCGATCGGGAGCAACTGCTTTCACCGTTCCCTGGGTCCCCACTGGCATGAAAACCGGTGTCTCAATGGTTCCGTGAGGTGTCTCAAGGATACCATACCGCGCTCGAGAACGGGGATCCACTGCAAGTACCCTGAAGTGTTGCCCCAACGGAGATTCCTCCTTCAGTCAGAGGATGAGCATGGCGTCACCGAAGCTAAAGAAACGGTACCGCAAGGTAACCGCTTCCTCATACGCCCGCCTGATGAAAGCCGTCCCCCCAAAGGCAGACACAAGGAGCAGAAGAGTAGACCGGGGAAGATGAAAGTTCGTCACCAGTGCATCGACAACTCGAAAGGAAAAGCCCGGGTAAATGAAGAGGTCCGTTGTCCCCTCAAAAGCTGTGATAGTTCCACATCGAAGCGCCACGGTCTCAAGCGCCCTCACAGTTGTCGTTCCTACGGCAATAACCCGTTTCCCCACCTCCTTTGCCCTCTGGATTTCGGCTGCACTTTCTGGGGTGAGAGAGAACCACTCCTCATGCATTTTATGATTCTCCACCCGCTCGACCTTGACCGGCCGGAATGTCCCCGGGCCCACATGGAGCGTGAGCATGACCCTTCTTACTCCCTTCTCCTCGAGCTTTGCAAGGAGTTCCTCAGTGAAATGGAGTCCTGCGGTTGGTGCGGCTACTGAGCCGGGAACGCGGGCGTAAACCGTCTGGTATGCCTCAAGGGGGATGTCCTTTCGCTTCACGTAAGGCGGTGTGGGGGTGCGGCCAAAGCGGGAGAGAACTTCCTCAGTCGTTGTACCTTCGGGGAAAAAGGGGCGGAGTATCCACCGGTCCTCCTTTCGCTCAAGGACTTCGAAGCGGAAGAGGGGGTTCTCCTCAAGAACGAGAACCTGAAGTGGGCGAATTCGGGATGAAGAGAGAAGGCACTCCCAGGTACCATTCCTTTCTTCAAGGAAAAGGATTTCGACCCTTCCACCGGTTTTCTCCTTTCGGGCAAAGAGACGAGCGGGGATGACTTTCGTATCGTTGAAAACGAGAACATCTCCCGGCTCAAGGTAGTGGAGAATGTCCCGGAATACCCGGTGCTCGATGGTCTCGGTTTTCCGATGGAGAACCATGAGGCGACAGGCATCCCGTGGAAATACGGGTTCCTGGGCAATGAGCTCCTGGGGCAGGGAAAAATCGAATTCTCTGATGTCCATCACCGGGCCACCACCCGTCCGAGTTCACACCCTGGAAAGTAGTGTTCGAGTATTTCTGGGAAGGTCGCTCCATTTCTTGCCATTCCCACTGCCCCCCACTGGGAGAGACCCACCCCATGCCCCCAGCCCCGACCAACGAAGACGAAAACCCGAGAATCCTCAAGCACAGGGCGCTCAGGCAAAACTCGACTTGTCCTTTGCCTTACATTCTTTGCTTCCCGCTCCTTCTCTCGAAGCTTCAGGAAAGTAATAATATCATCGAGGTTCCAGTCCCGCTCCATCCACTCCTTGTAATCAATAATTTCGCTTTCCTCCCCCTTCTCGGGGATACTTTCTTCCTGCCAACTCTCTTGAGGCCCACCTTCAATGTCGAAAAACGTGCTCGGTAGGCGGTCAAACCCTACGGCCTCCCGGAACTCGTTCCCCGTGAGTACCACGGTGCCA
>JACIZN010000188.1 GCA_014359405.1 Candidatus Caldatribacterium sp. | reverse complement strand
TCTTGTCCTCCCAGAGGAACTGCCCCGAGATTGGTGGGGTGATGGAGAGGGGAAGGAGGGAGAAATCCTTTGAAACTCCGACTTCCTCTTCCGGCACGGCGTCTTGAGAAAAAACGATACGGATTTCCGTAACCACCGGGGGGACAAGGGAATCAGGAGACGGGGAAACGGAAAGAATGGTGAACTCCTCTTCCTGAGCAAGGAGAAAGCCCGAAAAAAGAAACACGGAAAGCGCAAGGATCCCAAAAACCCAGGACCACTTCATGAGGTACTCCCCTCCTTTCCCCTCCATGATACCACATTACAGGACCTTTTCGAGACGTTTTTCAAGGTCCACGAGGTTAAAGGCCCGGAAGTACTTATCAAGAGCTCGCTCAATGGAGAGGAGGACAATTTCTTCGGGGAAGTACCCATTGCGCCTCAGGTTCTCGTAAAGGAGCGCCCGTGCCGCCACCACCTCGGGATTCGCCCAAACATAGCGGCATCCGGTCTTCACAAGCCAGGCCTTCCGCTCTTCTGAAAGCTCAAGGAGGTCTTTGCCTTCCTCCTCGGGAAGGAGCCACTTCCTCCAGCGGTTACTCCGATGCACCGCCTCAAGAAGGACCTCGAGGATTCGGGACCTTTGAGGAATCCGCCCCTCCTGTGCAAGTTCCTCTTCAAGGCGGGCAAGTTCCGCCAGGGCATTGTACTCCTCTTCCGTGAACTCGGGACCCACGTTGGCTGCCCCCATCCCGGATTTTGGGTAGTCCTCAGGATTCTCCACGTAGTCCGTGTAATGCCCTTTGATAAAGGAACCGTAAGGACGTGCTTTCTCGGCAAGGGTTTGGGCAACCTGGGGGTCAAAGAGCGTGGTGTGGAGGTCCGTCCCCACTTTTCCCACCACGAAAATCGGCCAGACTTCCGAAAGGCCCCGCGCTCTGAGCGCCTCTTTGAGTCCCGAAAGGAAAGCCTCGAAAACCCGGAGGTCCGCCAACCCTCCATGGACCTCCTCAGTCCCCACCTCATATGAAATCGGGGGAAGACCCCTTGACCTCCGGTATTTTTCGGCATGCTCTATGAGCTCCACCGTCCGCTCGATTACGACCTCAACGGGAAGAGGTGTCCCAGGAGGGAGAGTCCGATCCACGGTGGGATCGACATGGAGGAGATCGTACCCCGCATCAATGGCCGCCTCAAAGGACCTCTTCACCCAGTCCATGCATTCCTTGAGGTTCCATCCTTCGATGGTGTGGCGGTCCTTCACCCAGGGACCTCCGTGGTCCACGGCGATAATAATGAGCCCCTGGAAATCAATGGCTTCCGCCTCCTGTTTCACGAGTTCCACAAACTCCTTCTGGGTGAGCCCTGTATACCCCCGGTCGATGTCCACCTGGTTGAGCGTAGCCGCGAATTTCAAGGGTGCTCGAGCCCTCTTGGCTGCGCGAAGGGCTGCCCGAATGACGGTACGGGAATTCGGGCACACCGCAAGGAGCGTCTGCCTTTTCCCCTCAAGGCGGGCGAGTTCTTCCATTTTCTGTACCAGGAAATCACATACCGGAACTCCTGCTGCCTCGGCTTTCTTTCGAATGGGACTCGCATCAACGCATCTTCTTGGGAACATGGACGTTCCACTCCCTTACGAGAAACGCCTCAGGAACGCTTCGACTTCGTCCCACGTGGGGGCTCCCTCCATCGGTCCTTTCTTGGTCACCGCCAGAGCCCCAACGGCATTGGCAAACCGTGCCGCCTCTTCAACCTCCATCCCCCGGGCAAGGGCCGCTAAGAACCCGGCACAGTAGCAGTCCCCCGCTCCTGTGGGGTCAACTTCCTCAACCGGAAAGGCAGGAACCGACCATTTGCCCTCTTTTGTCACCACCGTTGAGCCACGCTTTCCTTGCTTCACCGCTAC
>JACIZN010000187.1 GCA_014359405.1 Candidatus Caldatribacterium sp. | reverse complement strand
AAGCTATCATGCTGGCTAGACACACTTGACGAGACACTATGCGCTTCGCTCGCAGCGACAGACCAAAAAGGACTCGCAGCGACAAACCAAAAGGAGCTTGCAGCGACAAACCAAAATCGTAGTGACGAACCAAAGGGGGCCCGTAGTAACGATCCAAGGGGCTTACAGCAACAAACAGGTCCACGGTGGCAAACCAAGGGGGCTCGCAGTGGCAAACCAAAAAGGTCTCAGTGGTAAACCAAGGGGCTTACAGCGACAAATCAAAGGAACCCGCGGTGACTTTTAAAAAGCCCCCAGCAACTCGAAGGAAACCCCGCCACAATCCCCTTAGTCACCGCGAGGTCGTATTTTCGCTTCCGAAGCGGTCTCCTCTACCATGTCACCTGAACCCTGCATTTTCGTATGGTGAAGCAATTTCAAATCGCTTGTGCCTGCGATGACGGGTTGAAGCAGAGACTGCTTCTTTCGCTTGCAGTGGCAAACCAGGGAGCTTGCGGTTGCAAATCGAAAGGGTCCAGGGCGACAAATCAAGGGGCTTGCGGTGACTCGGGGTTTCGTCCGGTGAAGGAGTCCCAGCCCAAATTGCCCCTACTGCCCAGGGTGATGGGAAGAAGGAACGTACTTTTCTCCGAGGAGCTCCTGGGCTCTGAGGAGTTCTTCTTTTTCCCACGTCCCGAAGTGCACCCCCTCAAAGAGCTCCCCAAAACGAATCACCATCCTTTCCATGAGCTCTTCCCTTGTGAGATCTGCCCGGAGTTCCCGAAGGCCGGCAGAGCGCTCCTCGAGTTCCCTGTAGATTCTCTCCTTTTCGCGGAAACAGGAGGCAAAGGAAAGCCGGTCGATGGAAAAGGGGATGGAACCTTCAAAGAGGTTCCCCCGGATTGTCCGGGCCTGGGCGATTCCGGCCACCTTCTTCCCCAAAACGGCGACTTCATGAGGGAGCGCAAGGGAGAAACAGGCGGGAGAGCCTAAAAACGAGACCCCAGAGACGGAAGAATCAACCTTAAGTCCCAGGTCGGCGAAAGCTTTCCTGAGAACCTCCCGGACGATGTCGTAGAGGAGGCGATGAGGGTGAGGAACCTCCCCCCGGGGGAGAAAGAAACTGAAGGTTACCTCGTCCCCGTGGAGGATTGCCCGTCCTCCGGTTGGCCGCCGCACGAGGGGGATGCCCGCCCTTTCGAGGAAGGAGAAATCGAGCTCGTCCTCCTTCTGGTGCTTCCCCAGAGAAAGGGTCGGCCGATCCCAAGAAAAAAAGCGCAGGGTCGGCACCTTCCCCACCGAAAGGAGGGCCTCATCCCGCGCCATATTCTCGCACCCTGGAAGGGGCAAGTCCTTAAGGACCCGGAGAATACCTCTAAACACTACTTTATGCGTTCCCGGTACGCCGAGGCACTAAGGAGTGTGGACCACTCTTCTTCCTTCGTGTACCTGATGCGGCAGATCCATCCCTTCCCGTAGGGGTCCTGGTTCAAGAGCTCCGGTTTTGCCTCGAGTTCCCTGTTCACCTCGACGATTTCCCCCGAGAGGGGGGCGTAGAGGTTGGAGACCGTTTTTATGGACTCCACGTCCCCGATGCGCTCGCCTTTTGCAACCTGGGCACCGACTTTGGGGAGCTCCACGAACACCACATCCCCGAGTTCCCCCTGGGCGTAATCGGTAATGCCGCAGAGGGCCGTACCGTTTTCCCTGCGGACCCAGAAGTGCTCAGGGGTGTACAGGAGGTCCTCCGGAATATGCATCAGCGATTTCCTCCTTCTGCAAAGTGGAGCGGACTACCGAAAACGGCTTCCGCCGCCTCCATAACCGCCTCCGAGAGCGTGGGGTGGGGATGGATGGCCCAGGCAATTTCATGGGGCGTACTCTCAAGGGCCATTGCAAGAATGGCCTCCCCGATGAGGTTTGAAGCCGAAGGACCGATGATGTGCACCCCCAGGATTTCCCCGGTTTTTTTGTCGCTCACAATCTTCACGAATCCCTCGAT
>JACIZN010000186.1 GCA_014359405.1 Candidatus Caldatribacterium sp. | reverse complement strand
GAAGATCTGCAGGAACAGGGTCTCGTTGTCCAGGAGATTGAGATTTGACAAAGGTTCCCTCCCTTTCATTGCGTCGTTGCGAACTCGTGGTTTCGTCTGTGAAGCAATTTCAAACCGCTTCCTCACTACTTGCGATGGTCCACCACTTTCAAAGCCCCATCTCCCGAAGAATAACGGCATTAATCTTGTGGACATCGAATCGTTCCTCGGCAATACGGCGGGATTCTCTGCCCATGCGTTCGATGAGTTCTGGCTCAAGGATAAAATGCTCCATGGCCCGGGCGAGAGCCTCAACATCCCGAGGGGGAACGAGGAAACCATTGCAGCCATCGATAATTGTATCCCGACACCCTGGGACATCGGTGGTAATCACCGTTCGTCCCATGGCCATGGCTTCCTGGATGGTCCTCGGCACACCTTCCCGGTAATAGGAAGGCAGGACAAAAACACTTGCCTGTGCTATCCAGGGCCGCACGTCTTCTACGTGTCCTGGCCATTCTATGATTCCCTCTTTGACCCAGCTTTCTACCTGGGCTTGAGGTATGGCTCCGGGATTCGTGTCAAGTCCCCCGAGAACGACAAATCGTGTCTCTGGGTACTTTACCTTGATTTTCCTTGCTGCCTCGACGAATTCCAGGATTCCCTTTTCCCGAAGAAGCCGGGCGATGAAAATGAAGGTTACCGGGTCCTTCACCGGCGGTACAAAGGCAAAGTGTTCAAGATCAACCCCAATTGGGCCAAGGAGAAAAGCTCTCCCGGGGTCGATAATTCTCAAAGAGGCAAACTCGGCAAGGTCATCCCGGTTGAGAAAGAAGACTTTGGTAGCCCGCGGAAGCGCCAGAGCATACAAAAACCGGACCAGGCGTTTCAGGATTCTCTTTTTCCACGTTTCTTTTTCCCCAGAGGCGGTGAAGGTATATCCCAGTCCCTCAATCATCGCGAAGCGCCAGGGTACCCCAACGAGCCAGGAAGCCAGAGTCCCGTAGATGACAGGCTTTATGGTGTAGGCAAATACAAGGTCCGGTTTGAGTCTCCGCAGCATACGGCAAAGGCGCAAAAAATCAAGCCCATCCCGCAGGGGATTCAGCCCGGTGCGGGAAAGGGAGTAGGGGAGAGGTACAGCTCCCAGAGCCCTCACCTTTTCCTCGATTTTGACATCGAAATCCGGTGCCAGGGCAAAGACCTCATGCCCCCGCTCAACCAGGGCCTGAATCAGCGGTCCTCGGAAGTTCACAAGTGATGGAGCATAGTGTGCGAGAAGAACGATACGTAACCGGTTCATGGTCTTAGCACCTTAACGAAGGTTCCAAAAAACCCGTTTTGGCAAGACATGTATTGCCTGTTACCTCTTTTGCCACACCAGGTACACCGTGCGAGCCCACCACTTTAGGGGTGTACGCAGGAGAAAGCGGTCTAATCTATCCGCTACTCTCAGCGCAGTATTGCTCGCTTCTAACCCAAGCAGTGATGTTAGTATCCCGCAGAGGGTGGAGAGAAGTCCTCCAAAGTAGTGATTTTGGCATCCGAAGAGGTTATTTGCCCAGCGTATCTGATGTCTTGAGAGAGGACGCTCTGCTGGCGTATGAGCCCAGGACATGGCTTTACGAAAAAGTTTCAGTAGGGGATTGTGGATTAGGGGTTCGACAAAGATGGCGTAACCTTCTGGTACCAGAATTCGGTATGCTTCCTCAATTGCTTGTTGATAGTTCAGGTGGTGAAGAATTGCTCTACCATAAACTACGTCGAAGCTCTTGTCTGGAAAGGGCAGCTGGTGCGCGTCCGCCACATAGAAGGACACACAATCACCAAATGTGGCCACGGCTTTTGCAATAGCACGAGGAGATATGTCGATCCCAACAAGACTCTGGGGGTTGTGAGCCAACAATCTGGGCACTTCCCCACCCTCGTAGCATCCAATTTCAAGAACCCGTTTGCCCGGGACTACTTTTTGGAGCAATACGTCAAGTTGCTGTTCGCAGTAAGCGACATTAGGGTTGTTGAACACGTGTGAAAAACGAC
>JACIZN010000185.1 GCA_014359405.1 Candidatus Caldatribacterium sp. | reverse complement strand
GGTCCGCGATGGCCGGGATGGGAACCGCTGAGACTTCTGACCCCCATTTGGGCTTATCGCGGGTTGTTGGAGGAGGCCATTATTGGGGGTTAGGGATCCTTATATTACCTACGGCAGTTCTGCAGGAAGTTTGCGACCTTTTTCCGTTCGATCGAAGTCGCTGTCGAAGCTGACGATTGTGAGTCCATAGTGATTGGCAAGAGTGTACTGATAGGCATCGTCAAAATCGAGGCCAAACCGTAGGGCAGACTGAATAACGCCCTCCATTTCTCTGCCTGGAAGGCCAATCACGGTGAATCCAGCTCCAAAAACAATGTCCAGTAGGAATTGCCGGAATATTCATTATTCACCGATTCTCCATTCGGCAAGTTTATGCTGGAGTTCTACCGAGGTATACCGATCACGCAGGTCCTTAAGAGCTCCGGCCCACTCGAATTTCGGTTGTCTTTTGGGCGCCCTTACCCTTTTCTCCAGCAAGAACTCTACGAAATCCTGCACCTCCTGCTGCAACTCGGGAGGAAGCCGATCGATGAGTTCTTTCAAGCTCTGCATGGTTTGCCCTCTTTCCTTTCTGGAAATGGTTTTGCCGAGCCCTGTGATTCCTGCAGGTATTGTACCACTGCCGCCTGAGGACGACTTGCTCGCAAAGTTGTAGTTTACTTCTAAAGCAGTTTCTTTTACCAATTTGCCAGGAGTCTGGAGTTCCTGTGCCGTTTTTTTGCCACCTTAGCTTTGGATTCCTGGGGCCTGTGTGGTATAATTCTCAAAAGACAAAAACTTCTTCAGGGCAGGGTGAGGGGAAACACCCAATTCCCGACCGGCGGTGAAAGCCCGCGAGCCCCTCTCGGAGAGAGGGGTTGATCCGGTGGAATTCCGGAGCCGACGGTATAGTCCGGATGGGAGAAGAAGTTATACCGGTGCCCTCAAGCCCTGAAGGCGCAAAAGCTTTCAGGGCTTCCTTTTGCCCTGGGAAGGAGAGAGGGAGGTTGCTTCGATGCGGAAGTACTTCATCTATGCCGGTGCTTTTGCCGCTTTGTCCCTGGTGCTGGATCTTTTCGTTCACTTTCCTCTGATTCCTTCGGCATCGTTTCTCCTGTACCGTCCGGGGGATATTCCTCTTCTCATGGTGAGCTTCAAGTTCGGGCCAGGGGTGGCGCTTGGGGCGGCGGCCATTGTGGCGGTGCTCTTTGCCCTCATTACCGGGCAGGGTGGTCCCTGGGGAATGCTCATGTACTTTCTTGCCTGCGGGACGTTTATCGGCATCTCGGGATGGGTGTACCGACGGAATCGGACTCGGCAGGGAGCCTTCCTTGGGCTTCTCGTGGGGCTTTTCGTCATGACCGGAGTTATGGTTCTTGCCAATCTCGTTGTTACTCCCATTTACCTTGGGGTTCCCCGAAGCGTCGTCTTGGGGATGATTCTCCCTGTTATTGTGCCCTTTAACCTCCTGAAGGGGGCAATCAACGCGGTGGTGACTCTCCTTGTGTACAAGAAGGTGAGTGCCTTCTTAGAGGGTGCGGTTCCCGCAGAGGCCGTTCCCCGAAAGCTCGAGTGACAGGAGGAGGATTTTGTACCGGAGCCCGTAACCCGAGAATCCCCCGAGGTTCATCTTCCCTGTGACCCGGTGGCAGGGAATGAAAAGGGGAAGCGGATTCCTTCCAAGTGCCCTTCCCACGGCGCGAGTTGCGTGCGGAAGGGCAATTTTTTGGGCGATATCTCCGTACGTGAGGGTGCTCCCGTAGGGAATCTGGGCTACGGCTTCAAGGACCTTTCTCGTGAAAGGGGGAAGATGGTCCAGGGCGAGGGGATGGGAGAAGGCAACTCGTTTTCCCTCAAAGTACGCTTGGATTTCTTCTACGATTCCCGGGAAAGGAGGGGTGTCCTCCTGAAGCTCATCGGTGGATATCCATCGGTGAAGATGCATGAGGGCTTTTTCTTTTGTTCTCTGGGGAAGGATGAAGAACTCGATTTTCTCCCGCCATGCAAGGATTGAGAGACCAAATCGGGTGGGAACAAAGCATATTGCAAGTTTCATGTTTACTTCTCTCCTTTTCTGCGTATAATAAGAA
>JACIZN010000184.1 GCA_014359405.1 Candidatus Caldatribacterium sp. | reverse complement strand
CGTCCATCCCCACACCCCAGGTCGTAGAGAACCTCCCCAGGGCGGAGACCGCTCATCTCAAGCATTCTTCGGACTCTTCGCATGTCCGTGGGCTGCCAGGGAATGCCCCGGAAAAAGAGGGGAAAGAGCCAGAAGAAGAAAAGGACGAGAAAAACCGCAAGGACAACAATCGCCCAGGTCATCCGCCCACAAACTCCTCAGCCCGGTAAGAGCTCCGCACAAAAGGACCACTGGCAACGCCTGAAAACCCAAGGCGCAGTGCGTACTCCCGGTAGTACTCAAATTCCTCGGGAGGAATGTACGCCGAAACAGGGAGGTGGTGCACCGAGGGACGGAGGTACTGCCCTATGGTGACGATGTCGCAGGAAACCTCTCTGAGATCCCGAAGAACTGCCTCGACCTCTTCCCTTGTCTCCCCAAGGCCGACCATGAGACCAGATTTTGTGAGCATTTCCGGGGCTTTTTCCTTTGCTCTCGCAAGAAGCCAGAGGGACCGCCTGTAGTCCGCCTGAGGACGCACAAGGGGGTAGAGGCGGGGAACCGTCTCCACGTTGTGGTTGAGGACATCAGGACGAGCCGCCAAAACCGTATCCAGGGCCTCCTCGCTACCGAGGAAATCGGGAACAAGGACCTCGACTGTGGCCTGAGGAAGAGTCCTGCGAATAGCCCGGATGGTCTCGGCAAAGTGCCCCGCTCCCCCATCGGGAAGGTCGTCCCGGGTGACAGAGGTTACCACGACGTGCCTGAGGTTGAGCTTTCGAGCCGCCTCGGCCACCCGCTCCGGCTCTTCGGGGTCAGGAGGTTTTGGAATTCCTTTCCCTACGGCGCAGAAGCGGCAGCTCCGGGTACAGGTATCCCCAAGAATGAGAAAAGTCGCCGTTCCCCGGCGGAAGCACTCCCCGAGATTCGGGCAACGGGCGCTCTCGCAAACCGTGTGGAGTGCAAGGGTCCGCAAAAGCTTCTGCACCCTCTCCCATTCCTCCTGAGGGGGAAAGCGGCGCTTAATCCACGAAGGAAGGGTGCTCACTCTCTACCTCCTCCATAGCGAATCCAAAGACCTCGCCGAATTTCTGGGCCAGGAGGTGCGCCATTGACACACGCTCTTTTCCCGAGAAATCTCTCCCCAGAATTTCTCGAAGGCTCGTCACCCCGAAATCCCGGATGCCGCAGGGAACAATGTACCGGAAAAAGGAAAGCTCAGGAGAGACGTTGAGCGCAAATCCGTGGTAGGTCACCCACTGCTTGACCGCTACCCCGATAGCGGCAATTTTCTTGGGCCCCTCCTTTTCCACCCAGACCCCGGTGTACGGAGGGAAGCGAAAACCCGAAATCCCAAAGACCCTGAGGAACTCAATGAGCACCTCTTCAAGAGCCCTCAAGAAGGCATGCACGTCCTTCTGCCAGAACCGAAGGTTCAAAAGAGGATACCCCACGATTTGTCCGGGACCATGGTAGGTCACATCGCCCCCTCGCTCGATTTCGTAGAGCTCGACTCCTCTTTCTCTCAGCTTCGCCTCGGGCACAAGGAGATGCTCTCTTTTTGCCCCTCGCCCCAGAGTTATAACCGGAGGATGCTCAAGGAGAAGGAGTACACCCGGGAGTTCCTGGGCAATAATTTCTGCAACAAGTTCTCGCTGGAGCCTGAGGGCCTCTCCGTAAGGCACTTCTCCAAGTACACGGTAAGGAAAAGAAATCATAGGCTCTGGGAATATCCTTCCTCTTTCAGGGTTCTACAGAACAGAAAGGAGGGAAGCCCATGCGGACCAAAGAGGAAATCGCCCGGGCACTCCAAAATTTCCATTACCTCAAAGAGCCTATCATGACCTTTTTCATCACCTGCGACCTCTGCGGTCGGGATGCCGACTGGCATATATCCCTGGGACTTGATCACGAATTCAACCTCTGTTACCTCTGCATGCGGGCCGTCGAAGAACACATCCAGTCCCTCGCCCAGTACCAGAGCGTGTGATTACGCCTCCTTGAGCACTCGCTGACGGTACTTCTCAGCCTCAAGAGAAAGGAGCGCTTCCTGCTCTTCCTCCGAAAGGAACCGAGGACTCCCGAAAAGTCGAGCAATGGTCATGATTTTTGCTCCCTCTTCAAG
>JACIZN010000183.1 GCA_014359405.1 Candidatus Caldatribacterium sp. | reverse complement strand
CCGCAAACGCCTTCACAATCTCGTCACGTGTTTCCTTCTGCATGGTAGCTTTCCCTCCTTTCGAAAGCCTTTTCCAACGGGAAGGCTACCATGCTGCCCCACGGACACACTTTCTGAGACACCACCGTGAGAGGGGAAAAGAAAAAAGAAAGGTTAAGTGTTGGGAAGAGGAAACACTCTGGATTTTTCTTCAAAAACTCTACCACAGGGGGGATGTGCTCGATGGGATGGCGTAAAGCGTTGGTACTTTGTGTCTCCTTGGTCTTCGTGCTGGGGTTTGTGTTTGGGGCTATTGCTCAGGAAGGTGCTTCAGAGCTTGAGATTCAGACTGCAAACGCCGCTTTTGAAGCTGCAGACAAAGGGAATCCAGATCCGGCATGGAAAGGACAGAAACTCACCATTGCTGTGTACTCTGCAGGACCTCGAGGCGCAATCTCTGGACCTCTGTACTTCTGGCGTCCTTACTTTGAAAAGCTCACCGGCGCTACTTACGATATCGTAGAGATTCCCTTCGGTGAATTGCGGGAAAAGATTTTCACCGACCTCATGACTGGTACCGGCACCTACGACATCATCGTCGGACCAAGCTGGTTCTACGGCGACTACATCATGAATGACTGGATTGTTCCCGCTCAGGAATTCATCAACGATCCTCGTATGCCCAAGTGGGAACCTGAGTCCATCGCCCTCCCAATTCGGGAGCTCTACATGTGGGGTGACAAACTCGTTGGTTTCAACAATGACCACGATGGGCAGGTCATCTACTACCGTCGGGACATTCTGAATGATCCAAAGTGGCAGGAAGAGTTCAAGAAAGAGAAAGGCAAGGACATGCCCACTCCTCCATGGACCTGGGAAGAGGTCTACGAGATCTGCGACTTCTTCAACGGCAAGGACTGGAACGGCGACGGAGAACCGGACTATGGAATCAGCATGCATCTTAAGGTTGGCGGGCAGGGCTTCTTCCACTTCATGGCCCTTTCGGCACCATATGTTGTTTCTCCAGCTCCGGGAGATGATCCAGCGAAAGTAACCCGGTACCACAACGTGTACTGGTTCGACCCTGAGACCATGGAGCCTCTGGTGAACACTCCTGGTTTTGTTGAGGCACTCAACATGCTCATCAAGCTCTCAAAGACCGGACCCTCTGCCATGTTCGGCTGGAGCCTTGGTGAAGCGTGGGATGCCTTCCTGCGGGGCAAGGCCGTCATGTGCTGGTCCTGGGGCGACGTGGGTTCTCTGGCTCAGCTCCCTGATCGTTCCGCCATCCAGGGCAAACTCGGCGTTGCTCCTATCCCCGGAAGCGAGAAGTACTACGATCTCGAGACCAAGCAGTGGGTGAACAAGAAGAACTTCGTTGCCAACACGGTGGGTGCTTCCTGGCACGGCGTGATTTCGAAGTACTGCAAGAACAAAGAGCTCGCTGCTTACTTCCTCTCCTGGCAGGCAACACCGCAGATTAACCACTGGAACGTTGTCTGGGGCTGGACGGGTGTCGACCCAGGAACGACTTACGACTTCCTGCAGCCCACGGGTAAGGCCACCATTGAGGAGTACGTGGCAACCGGGTACGATGCTGAGGATGCCCGCCAGTTCGTGACTGCGTACGAGGAAATGTGGACCAAGTACCCGCTGCGGCAGACCTACCTCCGTATCCCAGGAACTCCGGAAATGTGGGAAGTGTACGATATCCACCTTTCCGAGGCTGTGACTGGGCAGGTCTCTCCAGAAGAAGCGCTCAACCGTATTGCTGAGGAATGGAAAGCCATTGTGGAACGGTACGGGAAGGATACCCTGAAGAAGATTTACCAGGAAGCCATCGGGTACAAGCCTGAGTGACGGATTGGAGTGTTTGAGGGGGAAGGGGCTTTGCCCCTTCCCCCTTCTTTTGTGCCTGAGGAAGGAGAGTGGAAAATGCGGAGAAGGCGGAGAGAAAAGGGTAATTCTTTTGTGATCCCTGCGATTTTCTGGGTCCTTGCTTTTACGATTTTCCCGCTGGTTTACTCTTTCCGGGTGAGCCTTTCTAAGGTGCTCTACGGGAAACTCGCAGGGTTTGCCGGAGCGAGCAATTACCTTCGGATGTTTGGCGATTACCGTTTCTGGGGTACACT
>JACIZN010000182.1 GCA_014359405.1 Candidatus Caldatribacterium sp. | reverse complement strand
GGGGATTCGGTCTATGACTGGTGGAGCGGGAGAGAACACCCGTCGCTTTCCCCGACAAGCTGGAGCTTGCTCGCCATCGAGGGGCTCTCCGAGGGGGTTCACAACCCGCCCGAGGAGCTCTTCTCCGGCTGGAACCTCAAGGACGGTTTTGGTGCGGAAGACCGGGTCCCCAGCATGGAGTTCCGTATAGTCGCCGAAAAGGATGCACTGGAGGTGTTCCTTCTCAAGCCCAAGGACCTGGCCCCGGATGCCTCGCCGCCCGAAAAGGAGCACCTCTCCAAGCATTGCCCGGCGCAGGCCCCGAACCCGGGCAATGCCATCCTGAACCTCAAGGACCTCTCCGACCTCCCCAATTTCCGGCTCGGGCCGGTACGTGGTGACGATTTCCCGGGCTCTCTTGAGGATGTCAGCTGCTTTGGCCATGGATGGAGTCTCCCTCCCGGAGGATTTGCTCTCGGAGTCGCTCAAGCTGTGTCTTTACACTGCAGTCGATGAGGAGCTCTCCCCAGAGAATCACCACACCTCCAATGAGAGATGGGTCAATTTCCTCCTCAAGGACAAAGGGCTTGGGGATGATCCGGCTGAGCTTTGCGTAGATGATTTCCTTCTGTTCCTCGGTGAGGGGGAAGGGGACGAGAACCCGTACTCGTTCCTCATCCTTCATGGGCGATTTCCATCTCCATTTCG
The DNA here is from genome assembly GCA_014359405.1 of Candidatus Caldatribacterium sp. NCBI lineage: Bacteria > Pseudomonadati > Atribacterota > Atribacteria > Atribacterales > Candidatus Caldatribacteriaceae > Candidatus Caldatribacterium > Candidatus Caldatribacterium oleiphilum. The sequence goes on along the minus strand of JACIZN010000182.1, from coordinate 1,457 downwards.
AGACGGTGTACCGCTTCTTCAAGCATCTCCTCGATGATTTGCGTTTGAACCTCCGGGGTTATATGGGTCTTCAGAATTCTTTTGACGACCTCTTCGGAGATGTTCACGATGTCCTCTTTGAGCTCGGCAAAAATTCGCTCAATCTCCCGTCGAGCTCGACGCTCGTACTCCCGCTTGATTTTCTCCGCTTCCTGGTACGCCTCCTGGATGATGGTTTCCTTGATTTTCTGGGCTTCCCTCTTGGCCTCATCGAGCATCTCGAGGTACTTCTCCCTGAGGTTCTTGAGCTCTTCCTCGAGGCGCTTCCGTTCCTCTTCAAGAGCCTGCTTCTCCTCCTCGATGCGCTCAAGTTCCCCCCGGATGTGGCTTGAGCGGGCATCGAGCGCCTTCACCACCGGCTTGAAGAGAAATCGAAAGAGGATGAAGACCAGGGCGATGAAATTCACGATTTGGAAAATGATGCTCCGATCGACGCGAATCATAAAGGGGAATCCCCCTACTTGAAGACGTATTTGAGAAGGGGATTGGCAAAAAGGAGAATAAAGGAGACAACGAGAACGTAGATGGCCAAGGACTCAAGCATCGCAAGGCCCACAAAGAGCGTCCGGCTGATGGGACCTGCCGCCTCAGGCTGCCGCGCAATGCTCTCCAGGGCCTGAGAGCATGCTTTCCCCTGGCCCATGGCCGGAAACATCACCCCAAGGGCAATGGCAAACCCCGCCGTAAAAACCGTGACGCAGAGGAAGAGTATTTCTCCTTGCATATTCTCAAGCCTCCTTTACATTGACGCACATTATACTCCTAATGCCCTGAGGATTCAACCGCTGCACTCAGGTACACCACGGTGAGGACGGTGAAGATGTACGCCTGGATGATACCGGTGAAGATGCTGAAAAGCATCATCGGGAGAGGGAGAAAAAGCGGAGAAAGGAGGAAGAGAATGGCGATGATGATTTCCTCGCCCATGATGTTTCCGAAAAGACGAAGAGCTAAAGAAACGGTCCGGGTGATTTCGCTTATGACGTGGAAGGGGGCAAGAATTGGCGAGGGAGAAAAGTAGCTCTTCAGATAGTTCTTGAGCCCCCTTGTCCTTATGCCGTAGAAAGGCACGGCAAAGAACACCACAAGCGCCAGGGCAAGAGTCGTGTTGAAATCACTCGTTGGGGACTTGAGGCCCGGAACAAGGCCGGCCACATCCGAGGTTCCGATGAAAAGGGCTAAAGTCCCCACAAGGGGTAAGAATTTCCTTCCATTTCCCGGGGACATGTCCTCGATGAGATTGATAATGGCCTCGACAAAGAGCTCCACAATATTCTGGAGACGCGTGGGAACGAGGCTCATTTTCCGGGTGAGGAGAAAAGAAAGAAGGACAAGAAACCCCATAACCACCCAGGTGGAGACAACGGTTTTTGTGATTGGAAGACCAAAGAAGACGATAAGGACGTGAGGGTTAAGCA
>JACIZN010000181.1 GCA_014359405.1 Candidatus Caldatribacterium sp. | reverse complement strand
GGGTCGCTCGAAGTACGGCGCGAAGAGACCCAAGAAGTAAGGAGCGAGGAGAGGTTGCCAAGGAAAGGTCCTGTTCCCAAGAGAGAAATTGCTCCCGATCCTCTGTACAACAATGTGGACGTGGCAAAGCTCATCAACAAAGTCATGGTCGACGGAAAGAAAAGCATTGCTGAAAAAATTGTGTACGGGGCTTTTGAAATTATTCGGGAAAAGACAAAACGCGATCCTCTTGAGGTTTTCTACCAGGCTCTGAATAACGTCATGCCTCTTGTTGAGGTTCGTCCTCGCCGTGTCGGGGGAGCGAACTACCAGGTTCCCATTGAGGTTCGTCCCGATCGGAGCAAGAGCCTTGGTCTTCGCTGGCTTGTGCAGTACGCCCGGGAGCGACAGGGACGGAGCATGATTGAAAAGCTCGCCCAGGAGATTATGGATGCAGCGAATGGCACGGGTGGGGCAGTAAAGAAACGCGAAGATACGCACCGTATGGCCGAAGCGAATAAAGCTTTCGCCCACTATCGGTGGTTCTAAGGGAGGGTGTGGAGTAAGGCGTGAGCAAGGCAATGAATAGAGTACAGCAGAATGGCCAAAGCTTTGGCGATTACGCCATATCGCAGATACGGAATATCGGTATTATGGCGCATATTGATGCGGGGAAGACAACGGTTACGGAACGCATTCTGTACTACACGGGGAAGATTCACCGCATGGGAGAGGTCCACGAAGGAACAGCGACTATGGACTTTCTTCCTCAGGAGCAGGAGCGAGGCATTACGATAAGCTCTGCAGTAACAACCTGTTTCTGGCGGGATTGCCGTATTAACATCATCGATACGCCAGGGCACGTGGACTTTACAGTTGAGGTGGAGCGGAGTCTCCGGGTACTTGATGGGGCCATTGCCGTGTTCTGTGGGGTTGGAGGAGTGGAGCCTCAATCCGAGACTGTATGGCATCAAGCAGACAAGTACGGAGTTCCCCGCATCGCCTTTGTCAACAAGCTCGATCGCGTTGGTGCGGACTTTTTTGCCGTCGTCAAAGCCATCAGGGAAAAGCTCAACGCCAATGCCCATCCGGTTCAAATTCCTATTGGAAGAGAAGCAGATTTCGTGGGCGTTGTGGACCTTGTTGAGATGAAGGCTTACTTCTACGATATCGACGAGAGCGGTGTTTCGTACCGGGTAGAAGATGTGCCCTCTTTCCTCCTTGCGGAGGCGGAAAAAGCTCGGGAGCAACTCATCGAAGCTTTAGCTGAAATCGATGAGGAGGTGCTCTCCCGCTACCTTGAAGGAGAGGAGCTCTCACCGGATTTCCTCCGCAAGGCAATCCGACGAGGGACCATTTCAGGAAAGTTTGTCCCTGTTCTTGGAGGGTCGGCTTTAAAAAACAAGGGTATTCAGCCGCTTCTTGACGCGGTGGTTTTCTACCTCCCTTCGCCTCTGGATCTCCCTCCTGTTCGAGGGTTCCATCCGGAGACGAAAGAGGAGGAAACAAGACTCCCTCTTGCGAAAGAGCCCTTTGTGGGTCTTGTTTTCAAGATTGTCATGGACCCCCACGCGGGAAAGATCTCCTTCGTGCGAGTGTACTCGGGGACCTTGCGGAGCGGTACCTATGTGTACAACGCTTCAAAGAGAGAAAAAGAGCGGGTCAGTCGCCTCCTCATCATTCACGCCAGTCACCGCGAAGATGTGGAGGAAGTAAAGGCGGGAGATCTCTGTGGCATTGTGGGATTGCGCCGGGCAACGACGGGAGATACGCTGTGCGATGAGAAGTACCCCATCATCCTTGAGGCTCCTTCGTTCCCCGAACCAGTGATTTCCGTTGCCATTGAGCCGAAGACCCGAGCGGACCAGGACAAGCTGAGCCTTGCTCTTGCGAAGCTTGCCGAAGAGGATCCAACTTTCCGGGTGCGAAGTGACGAGGAAACGGCGCAGACCATTATCTCCAGTATGGGTGAGCTCCATCTTGAGATTATCATCGACCGACTCCTGCGGGAGTTCAAGGTTGAGGCCAATGTCGGTAAGCCTCAGGTTGCGTACAAAGAGACCATCCGGTCCTCTGCTCGTGCGGAGGGGAAATTCATTCGCCAGACGGGCGGACGGGGGCAGTACGGCCACGTGGTGCTCGAGGTCGAACCCTGTGAAGAGGCCTTTGTCTTTGAGGACCACATTGTGGGGGGCACCATACCAAGAGAGTACATTCCCGCAGTGGAGGCAGGGGTTCGGGAAGCCCTCGATAACGGCTCCTTTAGGGATTTTCCTCGACGCCAGCG
>JACIZN010000180.1 GCA_014359405.1 Candidatus Caldatribacterium sp. | reverse complement strand
GGTCCTAATGCCCTTGCCGAAGCGGTCCACCGTCCTTCCTGCAAAAACGAGGGTCCATCCTGAAGCAAAGAAGAAGAGGACCTTTCCGATGCTTGAGAGGGCATAGCCCAAAATGGCCAGGGGCTTCCTCTTCCCCATGCGGTCGGCCAAAGCCCCCGAGAAGACCCGAAGGACTGAGGCTAAGGATTCCGCCACGCCCTCTATGGCTCCCAGGGTGAGGACGCCTCCGCCCAAAGCCTTAAGGTAGAGGGCAAGGACCGGGTACACCATTTCGGTGCTCACGTCGGTGAGAAGGGACGTGATGCCGGTGACTATGATGTTTCGGTGGAACCTCCTCATCCAGAGCCTCCTTTTCGGGATGTCCTGGCCCTATTCTACCATCCCCGGGAGGAAGGGTATGATGGGTACGGTGGCCGGTGTGGGAGCCGAAATCGTCTACGTCGAGGACGAGAAGGACCTGGCGGAGTTCGTGAAGTACTTCCTGGAAAAGGAAGGGTACCGGGTGCTCCATTTCGCAAGCGGTGAGGACTTCCTGAAGGCGATGGAAGAGCTCTCGCCACAGCTTGTCCTTCTTGATCTCATGCTCCCGGGCATTGGGGGTTTTGAGGTTTTCCACTACGTGCGGAGCCATCCCCGCTTCAAGCACACCCCAGTCATCATGCTCACCGTGAAGGACGATCCCATGGACATCGTCTCGGGCCTTGAGATGGGGGCCGACGACTACGTGACGAAGCCCTTCCACCCCCGGGAGCTCCTCGCCCGCATCCGGGCGGTCCTGAGGAGGGCCGCGTCTTCGTCTCTCGGGGGTAGTACGCTCCGGATTGGGGATATGGTCCTTGTCCCGGAAAGCCTCACCGTCGAGATTGGGAAGGAAGTCATCCCCCTTTCCTTCCGGGAGTTCCGCCTCCTTGAGCTCCTCGTGCGGAACCGGGGGCGGATCGTAACCCGGCAGACTATTCTTGATGAGGTATGGGGAGAGGACGCCTTCGTGACGGACCGGGTGGTGGACGTCTACATCGCCCACCTTCGGAAAAAGCTCGATCCAAGGGGCCGGTGGATTGTCACGGTGCGAGGGGTGGGGTACTCCTTTGAGCCTTCGTGAGGTGCTCCTTCTTGCCGGCGGGGGTATAGCCGGTCTTATCCTGGGCTTTTTCCTCTTCTCCCGGCACTTCCGGAGGGTGGCGAGCCGCCTTTTCGGTGTGCCCGAAGAAGGGAACCTCACCGCATGCCTTCGGGCGCTTGCCGAGCGCAGGAGGGAAGAAGAAAAAGAGTGGCTGAAGGAAGTCCTCGGTGTTCTTGACAGCCTCTCGGTGGGCGGGGCTTCCTTCCTTCCCGAAGAGGAGTGGATACTCCTCAACGAGACGTTTGCAAAGAGCGTGGCCTTAAAGGGAAAGGAGTGCAGGAGGTCCAGGCCTTTGAGATTCCCGTTCTTGGGGAGGCCATCCTTCGGGCCTTATCTTCCCGGGAGGTTCTTCGCATTCCCGGGTCGGGGTTCCTCCTTCGCCCCTTTGCCTTCGGTGGTACGCCCCTTGTCCTCCTTGAGGATGAGAGGGCGAAGCTGCGGAGGCTGCGGAGCCTCCGGTACTTCCTCACCGCCCTGTGGCACGAAATCCAGACCCCCCTTGCGGTGCTCTCGGGGTACCTGGGTACCCCTGAGGAGGGCGCGCCTCTTGAGGGGGAGGTTCTCTCCCGGATGATGCGCCAGATCCGCCGCCTGGAGGGAATCGTGCGGGAGATGCAGAGGCTCAGCCTCCTCCTTGAGGGGAAAAAGGAGCCCATTACCTGTGAGACCTTCCTTTCGATTCTGCGGCGCGCCGTTGCCGAGCGCGAAGGGGAACGGTGAGACCTTACGGTTTCTGTAGATGTTGCCGGGATTTGCAATGGCCGCTCCCTTCCCCTCTCAGAAGGGGAGGCCTTCGTGCTCCTTGCAAACCTTGTGGCCAATGCCTTTGCCTTCAGCACTCCTCAGGGGGAAGTGCGGGTCTCGGTTTCAGGCGACGGCTCCGGCCTTTTCCTTGTTCTTGAGAACACGGCCTCTTTAGCCGATGCGGAGTTTTTGAGCTGGTTCTTCGACCCCACCGACACTTCCCCTCGAGGAGGGAGCGGGAGAGGCGTGAGGCTCTACCTCGTGCGGGAAGTGGTGGAAGAAAACGGCGGAGAGGTTCGTCTCCGCATGCAGGGTAACCGGGTGGTCTTCAAGGTCTTCCTCCCCTGGGAAGAAAACCAGTGGGACAGGGAATAGCCAATAGCCAATAGCCAATGGGGAAGGGAATAGGGAATAGCCA
>JACIZN010000179.1 GCA_014359405.1 Candidatus Caldatribacterium sp. | reverse complement strand
CACACTACTCCGATAACACCAGCGACGATGAGCACATCGGCCACATTGAACGTTGCCCAAAAAGAGGGTTCGATGAAATCAACAACGTACCCTCTCCACAGACGGTCGACGAGATTCCCCCAGGCACCAGCAAGGTACAGAGAGCCTCCCAGATAGAGAGGGAAGGATTTACAAGTTCTCCTCGAGAAGAGAAAGAGGAGAAAAAATGCCGTCACACCCAAAGTCACGGCAACGTGCTGGGGACGGTTGAGGAACTGGAGGCCAAAGGCACTGGCAAAGTTCTTCCGAAGATGGAGCTTCAGAACCCCCGGAACAACAGAGATCGCCCCCTCCCTCAGGAACCCTTCTGCCCACCACTTCGTCAGCTGGTCGAAGAAGACCCCGAGAAACCACAGGAGAAAAAAGGCGACTTTTCCCATCACCTTACTTCCCAATTTTTCCTTCGTTGCGGAGATCGTGAAAGGAGAAGCGGACAACCTCAGTGCTAACGCTCTCTTCTTGTTCCTCTTCCTTGAGGCCCTCTTTCTCCAGGCTCTCCATAAAAGTCTGCAGGAGAGACTTGAAACGAATCTGGAAGAGTCGGTACTTCTCAAAAAGACCTCTGTAGGAAGCCTCGATTTCTCGCTTCTTCTCGAGAGCTTCATCCACAATCTTTTGGGCCCGAAGCCGTGCTTCTTTGATAATCATCTGCGACTCCCGGCGTGCCAATTCTTTCTCAACCTCCGCCTGTTTTTTCCATTCCTCAAGCTGAGCCTGCATCCTCCGCAGGTACTCCTCTTGCTCTGACAGCTTTCGGCGGAGTTCCTTATTCTCTTCAAGCACAAGGGCTACTTGTGCTGCTACCTCTTCGAGGAATTCCCGAACCTCATCCTCGTTGTACCCTCGAAACGACCGGCTGAACTCTGCTTCTGCAATATCCTCAGGTTTCAAAGGCAAACTCCTCACCTCGCTTTCCTGACGAGCTCTTGAACCCTCTGATAGGTTGCCTCTATGCTCTCCATAAGAATGCCTCCAAAGCCTGCCCGCTCAAGAACGTGAAGACCGGCAATAGTTGTTCCTCCCGGAGAGGCGACGAGATTTTTCAAAACTCCAGGATGAACCCCCTTCTCTTTGAGGAGCAGAGCTGTCCCAAGAACGGTTTGCACTGCAAGGCGCAAGCTCTTCTCCCAAGGAAGACCGATTTTCACCCCTCCATCCATGAGTCCTTCGACAAAGCGGGCAACAATGCCAGGACCACTTCCACTCAGGGCGGTGAAAAGACCCAATTCCTCCTCATTTGCCTCAAACACCCATCCCAAGGAAGCAAGAAGGAAGAGGAGCTCTTCCCGGTCCTCTTCCTTTACTTCCGGAGAAAAGTGCACCGGAACAACGCCTTCTCCAACCTCCACACAGAGATTGGGCATCATGCGCACAACAGGAAGGGCAAAGTACTCCTTGAGTTCCTGCACGGTTACTCCTGCGACAACAGAAACGAGAACTCCCTCCTGCCAGGAGGAAAGATTCTGAGCCGCTTCTTGGACGTCTTTCGGTTTAACGGCAAAAAAGACAAATTTCGGAGGATAGAGGAGGGGATTGTCCACCCAGGTTCCACCGCAGGAGCTTGCAAGATTTTGCGCTCGCTCTTTCACCTTATCAAAGAGGAGAAAGTGGTACTTCTTGTGCCACCCATCCCGCGCTAATCCTCGGACAAGTGCACTCCCCATGCTGCCGCACCCAAAAAAGAGGATGTTCCCTTTCACAGCGCTCTCCTTTCTCCAAAAATTGCTCGCCCAAGACGGAGCATCGTTGCCCCCTCAAGAATTGCCAAGGGGTAATCGTCGCTCATACCCATGGAAAGTTCGGTAAGATGAACACCTGGTATCCCGAGGTCATTCACCCTGTCCCGGAGTTCCCGAAGCCGCCGGAACACTCGGCGAATTTCCTCTTCACTCCCTCCCAGGGGACCAATGGTCATGAGTCCTACAATACGGAGGTTAGAAAACTGGGAAAGCTCACGAACAAGCTCTGGAAGCTTCTCCTCAGGCACACCTCCCTGTGTCGTCTTTCCCGTAAGGTTCACCTCAAGAAGCACCGGGTACTCTTCTTTTCCCATGTCCTGGAGATACGCTGCCATTATCCTTCCAAAATCTGGCCGGTCGAGGGAATGCACGAACTGGAAGTGGGTAACGATTTTCCTGAGCTTATTCCGCTGCATGCGACCGATGAAGTGCCATGCAACGTCCTTCCCAGAAAACATCGGCATCTTCCTTAGAGCTTCCTGGACACGATTTTCCCCAAAAATGCGTATCCCCAGCTGCCTCGCTTCTTCCATGAGCTCCACAGGTACACCCTTTGTCACCGCAACAACCGTGATCTCTTCTGGGTCTCTTCCTGCCTTCTCACAGAAGGCAGCAATGGTTTCCCGAACACGCTCGATGT
>JACIZN010000178.1 GCA_014359405.1 Candidatus Caldatribacterium sp. | reverse complement strand
ACCTATTAACTCTAAGGCCCCTTCAATTTCTGGGGCAATAGTCACTCTTTTTATAAGGCCAGTCCCCGCTTCGAGGAATTCTTCCATCTCTCTCACGTCAGGCAGACGGACAAAAGAGGGATTGTGTGCCCCCCGCTTTCCCAAGGAGAGATAAGGACCCTCAAGGTGAATCCCTAAAAGAGAGGGAAGCGCTTGAGAAGAAGCAACAATAGTTCGAATTGCCGAAAGGATACGCTCCTTTTTCTCTGTCATGGTCGTAGCAAGAAACCTCGTTACCCCTTCGTGGAGAAGGAAAGCGGCAACTCTTTGAACCCCCTCGGGATCGCTATCCATAAAGTCAGACCCTGCTGCACCATGCACATGAAGGTCGATCAAGCCTGGAAATAGGTAAAATCCGCCAAAATCAAGGAACGTGCATTCAGAGCCCTTCGATTCGAGGAAAGAATTCACATCCTCAGGAAGAATAACCTCTTCAATGCGTCCTTCCCGTACGAAAAGCGCTCCTCCTTGTAGCACCCGGCTGGGAGTAACAACCTGACCCCTTACCAGCAAGGGTCTCTCCATCTCAGTCTCTCCTCTCCACGAATTCTGGATTGGTGAGATGCACCGTAAAGCGGTAGTTATCTCCGCGGAAGAGGGTAACCGTAAACTCTATGGGATTTCCCTCAAGGTCGTAAGTCAAGCGCTCACTAAGCATGCCGGCAGAACCTGGTGCAACTTCAAGAAGTCGGGCTTGTTCCTCGTCCCTTATGAGCGTAGCCTCCATATCCTGCTTTGCCCATACCGGAGGCCTTCCAAACTTCTTGAACGTGTCGTACAGGGAATTCTTCTCAAAATTAACTTTTTCAATGCCTGGGAAGAACTTAAGGGGTATATAGGCAGTTTGCAAGGCCATTGGCTCTCCTGAGGCATAACGAACCCTTTTGAGAAGAAGGACCTTTTCCCCTTTTCCCAAGTGAAGATATTCTTGTATCTTCTTCGGAGGATATACCACTCTTTTCTTGAGAACCTTGGTACTTGGGGTACACCCTTTTCTCTCCATGTCTTTAGTAAAGCCCACAAGCTCGGTAAGCTTCTCCACAATCTTCTGTTGCGCTACAAAAGTGCCTTTCCCCGGTACCCGAAAAATAAGGCCCTCTCTCAGAAGGTCATCCATCACCCTTCGAACCGTCATGCGACTAACGTTATACTTTTTGGCAATCTCGTTCTCTGAGAAAAAGCGATCTCCAGGCTTGTACTCTCCGCTTCTCAAAACCTGCTTTAGAGCATCCCTAAGTTGTACATGTATTGGAATGGGGGAATCCTTGGCAAGCTTCACCACACAACTCCTTTCCCTGTCTACGGTAACCAAGAACCATCGCGGGCTACTAAAGCATCTTCACACGCCCACGGTAGGAAGCAACCGTTCTCTCGTTCCTCTCTCTACCACCAGGAAGATGGTTGCTCACAAAAACTGGAGGCATAAAACCATCCCTCAAGAGCAAAGAAACTGTTTCGATGAGCAACAAATGCAAAATTACGGCACCCGCGACTGTTGAAGTTGGCGCCATCTTTCCTCCAAGGCCCTCTATTTCCACACAGGCATCGCCCACTTCTCCCTTATTGTCAATGAAAACATCGCAGTATTCGACGATGCTCCCGCAACCTTTCTCTTTCATAAGGTATTCGATATACTTTCTGCTTCCCACGCCAATAAGTGGAACTTCCCTTTCTCTTGCAAGAGCTGCAACCCGAAGCACAACAGGATTCACACCAGAATTCGAAAAGAGGAGGAGAGAGTCAGGAGGCTTGGGCTGAAAATGTTCAAAGACTGCTTCCGCAAGGTCCCCGCAATTCTCCAGCATGGAGGACTTTAGAGCTCCGTTATGGAGCATAAGGCTCGGTTCAAGCATCGGACTGATACACGCTAGTCCGCCTGCTCGAAAAAAGGCTTCCTCTGCCAAGATATGGGAATGGCCACTCCCGAATACATGCACTAAGCCGCCCTCACGAATACTTCGGGCAAGTAGAGCAGCTCCCTTTTCTATATTCGCTCCTTCCTCCGTCTCAATTTCCCTGAGCACTTTCTCAATGTTTGACAAGTATACTCCGCATCCTTCCACCATTTCCTCTGTCCCCTACGACAGGAAGAGAGCGCCATTAAAAGGCCCGCCCCTACTTTACAGGTACACCTCTCCACCTTTTCGATAGGACTCCTCAAGAGCAACCGCAAGCCGCACTGCCTCAAGCCCTGCCTCCAAGGTCACGGGAACCGGAGCGTCGTGAATTACACAGCGCAGAAAAGCATCTACTTCTCTGCGAAGGTCGCCCTCAAGGTAACCATGTAAGGTGGGCCAGTGCATGGTATCGGGATACGTCCAGTAACTATCTTCCGAAATCACTCTTAATCCCTGGTCTAAAACTTCTACCTCAATCATTCC
>JACIZN010000177.1 GCA_014359405.1 Candidatus Caldatribacterium sp. | reverse complement strand
GAAACCTCCGGAGAATCTCTATGCGAGAAAGAGGAACTCCTTTCTCCAAAAAGAGCGAGGTGGCCTGAAAAGGAAGGGAAGCAAGGTCTTCCTTTCCGAGATTCACGTTCACTCCAACTCCAAGGACTATCCACGAAGCCTCGTCAAGGTCCGTTGAGGTCTCAAGGAGGATACCACTGACCTTCTTTTCCCCGAGGAGGACATCGTTCGGCCACTTGAGCCTCGGGGAAAATCCGAGTTCCTCAAGGGCTTCCGCCAGGGCAAGGCCTGCAAGGAGCGCTAAAGAAGGGCAAACCGAAAGGGGAAGATGGGGGCGAAGAAGGAGAGAAAAGGTGAGGCTCTTCCCGGGGAGGGAGAACCAGCTCCGTCCCCTTCGTCCCCGCCCCTTTTTCTGGTTCTCGGTGATGCAGAGCGTTCCCTCCGGAGCACCTTGCTCTGCGAGAGCCTTGAGGTAGGTGTTCGTCGAGTCCATCTCGTCCTTGAAGACTACCTGGACTCCCTCGATCTCCCGGAGAAGGTAGGGTTCAAGGAAATCGGGGTCGAAAGAATCAGGAAGCGCAAGGAGCCGGTACCCACTACGGGAGGCATCAACAGGAAAGCCCTCCGCTTTGAGTTTCTGGACCTCCTTCCACACCGCAACACGGCTCACCCGAGAGCGCGCAGCAATATGCTCTCCCGAAATGCTCCCCGGAAAAACCTCAAGAAGGAGGGAGAGAAGATTCCTCCGCAGACTCTGTCCGCTCATGGTTCGCATTCCGAGAAAGGCCTCGCAGAACCCGGAAGAATACAATTCCCCCAACCAGGAGGGGCAGGTAGTACGTGGCAGTGCGCCAGAGGAGAACAAAGCTTCCCAGGCGGTACGATCCTACGAAGCCCCGAAAGACGGAGGCAATGGAGAGCTCCACGCCTCCGCTTGCCCCCGGAGAGGGGATAAAGGAGAAAACGAAAAAGAGTGGAATCTGCGCCCCCACCACCCGGAAGTAGGAGAAAGAAAGACCAAAAGACCTCAGGATAAAGTAGGCAACCGAGAAGGTAAGGAGGAAGTACCCGACGTAGCACCCCACGTTCCAGAGAAGGTACTGGGGCTTGCGGAGGAAGAGAATGGTGAACCCTTCCCGGAACTCGGCAAAAAAGGTTTCTATCCAGCGACGCACGGCTTCCTCAGAAAACTTCGCTCTGGGGAAGCGACGGCGGGTAAAGCGAATGCCCCAGTCGACGAGGCGGAAGAGCACCTGGGGCCGGAAGAGGAAGAAAAAGAGGAGAAACATGATCACGCTGTAGAAGATGGCAAAAGAGTACAAGAGCCCAAGGAGCACCCCCTTAAGCCCCATAGCGACGCCAAAAAAGGTGAAGAAAACGAGAAGGAGCGTCAAGAGCCCCACCTGGTAGAGAATCCCACAGATGACTACAAAGCTTCCCGCTTCCCCCCAGGAAAGCCCGGAACGGGCAAGGACAAAGAGCTGAGCTGGACTTCCCCCGGTGAGGAAAGGAGTAATGGCTGACATGAAGTACGTGGAGAGCGCCGCCGCTAAAGCATCCCGGAAACGGATTCTCCGTCCCCAAGCCCGGGCAGTGAGAAAAATCCTTGTCCCGTCCACGAACCATGCCCCCACAACGCACAAGAGGGCTAAAAGAAGGAAGGCTGGACGGAAGAGAATCTCGTCAATTTCGGCCACCGAAACACCCCGGAACGAGGCAAAGGAGAACACAAGGAGAATGGTCCCAAGACTCAGAAAGACGGCAATGAGAATCTGGCGCTTGAGCCGGGAAGGATCGTAGGGGGGCGCAGTGAACCGTCTCTCTTCCACAAGCCCACCTCCTACAAGGAAACAAAAAGTGAAAGTACGGCGAATGCGGAAAGAGCTATGCCGGTACCCAAGGCAACGATACGGCGAGCCTCCCGAATACGAGCCGGAACGAGGTCAAGGAGAGGGTCCCCGAGGAAGGGTCGCTCCTCTCTTTTTCCCTGGTAGTAGTTCACCCCTCCAAGGCGCACCCCTAAGGCTCCCGCCATGGCACTCTCCGGCCAACCCGCATTGGGACTCGGGTGCTTCCGGGCATCCCGAAGGGCACAGAGCACCGCTCCCTTGAAGAAGCGACCACAGAAAAGGGCTGCCAGGGCAATGAAAATCGCGCTCAGGCGGGCAGGAATGAAATTGAGGACATCATCAGCCCGGGCGGAAGCGAACCCAAAAAAGTAGTAACGGAAGTCCTTGTACCCGAGCATGGAATCGAGGGTGTTCACCGCCTTGTACACCAGGCCCCCTAAGGCTCCAAAGAGGGCAATGTAAAAAAGAGGAGCAACGATGCCGTCGTTGAAGTTCTCTGCCAGGGACTCCACGCAGCCCCGCACGACCTCCCACTCCGAGAGGCGCTCCGTATCCCGCCCCACAAGGTGCCGCAGAGCATCCCTCGCCCGGGGAAGATCCCCATCCTCTAAGGCCTCCTCG
>JACIZN010000176.1 GCA_014359405.1 Candidatus Caldatribacterium sp. | reverse complement strand
CAATCGTCTTGCCCTAGTCCGCAACCACCTCTTCGCCCACATCGTCAACAGCAACCTGGAGGTGCGCACCTCGGTTTCCATCAATCCGGAAACCGGCGCAGCCGAGGAAAGGGCACTGTTCTCCTACGAAGCCCTGCCCCGCGGGACGGTGCTGGTCTGGGAGATCATTGCGAAGAACCCGAAGCACTTCAGCATTGGTGGACAGCAGATTAAGGCAGTCTGCGATCCGGCCGGTGTCCATAAGGTAGCTAAGCAGGCCCATCCCTACCTCGAACACCTTGGCATCGGCGGCATGAGCACTCGTGGCATGGGGCGGGTGAAAGTATTGTACTCGAACAAATCCACGGATAACCAAAGTATCAGCCCCGGACCTCCTTCAGACCAACCCGGTTCGTCCGAAATCCCTAAGGAAAGTAGCGAGGAGGCAAGCCATGAGTGAAAACAGAATGATCAATCTCGACATTGAATGCGCTGACCTGGGGCGGTCCTTGGCCGAGATTAGGGACGATAAGGGCAAGCGAATTGAAGAAAAGGTGTTCAACGAAGCGCTGACTGTTTTGGAAGAACAAGGCCCGTATGCGATGTTCCTCTACCTCCGGGCACGGCACAGCAAGGTGGCAGACAAGATGAGCCAGCGAGCGCTTGAGTTTCTCAAGATGAAAGAAGTCTTTGGTCACAGGGTGAGCGAGACAAACGATATCTTCGGTGCTATCAAACGCTTGGCCGAAGATTTGGACGATTTGCTCTTTGCCCGCGACCTGTTGCGCACGGCCCTTTCTTACGCCCGCTACCACCTGAAGGCAAAAGGGGAGGACTAAGGCATGCCATGGCAAATGTACCGCTGGGTCTGGCGTTTGGAATCGCCCCTACATGTCGGCATTTCTCCGGCCGGGGTGCTGAATCGCACCCGGCTATATATTCCAGCCCGAGCCTTGTGGGGTGCCTTCACTGCCGAACTTTCTCGAAGGCAGTGCGCCAACTTTCCTGACTATCAATCAAAAGGCGAAGAGCTCCTACGAAAAAGCCGTTTCACCTATCTGTTCCCTGCCGAACGGGTCGGCAGCGAATGGAAAGCCTGGCTTCCTTTCTATAAGGATGGCCGTGGGCTTGTATGGAAACGGGATGATAGGGAAGTAGAGTTGGACGATCGCTCCTTCCGAACGCGGTTACTAAGCACGAGACCGTCCACTGCTATTCAGCCAGCTTCCGACACAGCCGAGGAGGGAACCCTCCGGGAAATGGAATACATTCAACCCCGCTGGTGCACGGATGACGGGAAAGCTGGGGGTGAAGTGGCCTTCGTAGGCTATGTCTTTTTCCAAGATGAAGCACTGTGCAAAGAGGTTCAGGAGATTACCGAACTTCTTATAGGCGCTGACACGCGATATGGGTTCGGCCATCTGCGGCGCATACAATGGAAACAGCCAAAAGATTGCTTTGGAAAGCGAGTGAATTTGGATAGCAAAAACCCACTAATTGAATCCCGTTACCTTTTAGGTCATCTATTGGCCACGGACCCAACCTTTAAGGGTGCCTTAGAGGTACTACAACAGTGGGATAAAGAACAAGCTCACGTTGTTGGTCTCACCTGGGTTCCCGGCTCGAGGGTTAGAGATGATAAAATAAACATTTTTGAAATATTGCCTTCAGGCCTTTGGGAAAGGTTAAGGAATAGAGCCAACCACGGCAAAGGTAGTTTGAGGCCTGAACAAAACCAGGCTAGACCATTCAATGGAGAAGGAATGGCGACATGGGTAAGAAGGTAAAAATCAATCTTGAAGAGCCTACAGGGAACTTTTGGGTGGATAATGGGCTGGTGGTGCTCTACCACCGTCTGGGACAGGGAATATTTGAAGCAGACGACATCTTGAACAAACTTCTCGAAGATTTGGTCCAATCGACTGGGAACCAAGGGGAGTACTTCGATATAAAATCCGGGACGGTGAAGACCTACGACAAGAAGAACTGGGTGTATCCCACAAATCTGTTCATCAAGGCTACCCCTAAAGCTGAAAAGGTGAAGTTCCAAGGAAAGACATACCTAGCCCATCCTCCCGTTTTTGAGTTAAAACTGTCTTTCCGTGGGGAGGGGGCCTGCGATATCTGTGGAGAACACAGCATCCTTACTGATGCTAAAATGTGGATCTTTCCCTTCCTGGTGGACCCTCAGAAGTTCGGCAACTTTTATCCAGGAACCCGGCGGGGCATGAAACTCTGCCCACGATGTGCTGTGGCCGGGCTGGCCGGATATCTCGGATGGCTCTGGCGCGCTCAGGGGCGTGACGCTCTCCACATCTTCCTCTTCCACACCGATCTAAAGGAACTGGAACGCCTTCACAGAGAAATTTTCAGACCCCTGCAAGCCCACGCAGGTAAAGGAGGAAACATTAACCTCGCTTTCTGGGGGTCTTACCTCCACGAAACGGCCCTCGGCCTTCTCTTCGAACTTTTTTCCCACATTGAACGCTCCGATCTTCTAACAGAACAGGGACGAAACCTTCTCGTCCAACTTCTGGGTGCTACAACAGCTCCCCCACCTGCACCCCTACGCCT
>JACIZN010000175.1 GCA_014359405.1 Candidatus Caldatribacterium sp. | reverse complement strand
GGTTATGGACCACATATTTTCTCTTCGTCATTTCGGGAGGTAGAGTATTAACCGGTCCACGTACAGAATAATCTATGCTACCAGGAGCTATAGCTTGGGGTAAGCCCAGGAGGGAAGCAGACTCTAATCGGCAATCTCGAATAGCGGCATGGAGACCCCCAACCACAAGGTCAGCAAGCTCATGGAGGTTCATATCGAGTACGCCAATAAAAACACCTTCTTGGATCAGCTCTTCCATAGCAATACCACCAGTACCATTTTGGTGAAAGGCAACTACCTGGAAACCTCTTTTCTCAAGCAACTTCTTCGCATGCAATGCGCCTTGTGTTGTGGTCCCCAGCATAGACATAGCCACAAGCCTGTTCCCTTCGCCCACCTCAGCGGAGAAAATAGCGGAACTCCTAACCATTCCACAAATTGCGGCAGCCGCATTCTGAAGAACCTTTTTAGTCAAGATGTTTAACCCTTGCAAGTCTACCACTGAGTGCATAATTGTCACGTCTTTGGTACCAACAAGAGGACCAAATGTGGTCGTTCCACAAGCAATCGTCGAAAGCATAAACTTAGGAACTCCAAAGGGTAAATCACGCATAACGGAAGTAGCAATATTTGTACCTTGTGCCCCTCCAATGCCAACTACACCTGAATACTTCCCTTGCTCATATAGCGCTCGAGCTACTTTTCTTGCTCCTTCAATCATGGTTCTTATACATGTACCTTTGTCACCTCTTTCAAGGAGTTCCCTAATATCTGTTCCCGCCGCAGCGGCAACTTCTTCCCTCGAAATGTCAGGTCTACTCTTCTGTGGAGAAGCCAGAATACCAACGTCCATCAATATGGTCCCTAAACCTTCTCTCCTAATGGCTTCGCAAAGATAAATTGCCTCTTCTTCCTTGGTATCAAGAGTAGCGATCACCAAAATAGCCCCAGGTTTAGAATCCTCATTTGGCTTCCATCCCACAGGACTCATCTTCGTAACCCCTTTTCTAGCCGACCAAGCTAATATTGCTTGCTCTTCAACCCTTCGAGAGAATCCCCTCAATCTTCTCCATCGCCTGGGAGAACTCTCGAAGGTTGTAGGTCTGAGCACTTGAAGCAGCAATGTCCTCCATGGTGAAGCCATCGGGTTCAAGGCTTCTTCGGGCAAAGTCGATTTTCGAGAACTTTGTTGCTGCTGATTCGGGAACCTCGAGAGGACGCTTTGCTCTTTCTTCCCGGAGAAGAGTCATACCCCACTCTATGGCCTCGGGATTCATGGTGATGACCACTGGGAGTTTCGAAATCTCCTCAAGGTGGAGGTAGGCGTTCCCGGGACCTTTCCGTGTGGAGCAGACAAGAACCTTAGCAGGGGATTCTAAGGCTTTGACCTCTTCGGTGGCTCTTTTGGCCATGAGGATGCCAAAGAAGCGTACGTCCTCTTCTTCAAGGGTGATACCTTTTGCCTTTGCCTCTTCGGTGAGCTCCGTTGAAGCCTCCCAGCGGCCAAGCATCATGGTGATGACCGAGCGCCAGGCGCTGTAGTCGACACCTCGGGCTTTCCCCTTCTCGTAACCTCGCTTTATGGCCTGGGCTACCTGGACAACCTGAGGAACGCAGAAGCAAGAGGTGGCATTCACCGGAACACCGAAGCTCACGATTTCTTCCATGACCGCAAGACCAGCACGGGTAGCAGGAATCTTAACCATGAGGTTGGGGCTCAAGCGGGAAATCTTCAGAGCCTGGAGGACCATGGTTTCCTCATCGGTACTCTTCCGGGGATCGACCTGGAGGCAAACAAAACCGTACTTTCTTCCTCTTCGATAGAAGTTTGAGAGGAACTTATCCGCCCCGAGCTTCCCCACCATCATGTAGAGGTCAAACCATTTCGGTCGGGTATCCCCCGAGAAAACTCTCCCAAACTCCTGGACTCGAGAGACCACCTGGGGACGAGATTCAAGAAGACGCAAAACAAGAGGGGGGTTGGTGGTCACGCCATCGAAGAAGAAAGTCCCTCCCTCGTTGTGGGACATGAAACGATGGAGAATTGCGAGAACCCCTTCATCAGCGCCTTTTGCCTTGAGATTCGAGAGAAAGACCTGGTAGTACCCTGGATGGGCATCCCACCAGAGCTCGAGGTCAGGATTCCGCTCTTTGAGGCCCTCAAGGAGTCTGGGGTTGAAGGTTGTTACACTGCCTTGGCTCATGGGAGAACCTCCTGGTGTTAAAAGTAACACGAAATTTATTTAACTTTTCGCCTAAAGGATACCCTGGGTAAGTGTCTCTGTCAAGGGGTTCTAAGGAGGCTCTCGAAGATTTTCACCTCCTTACAAGGAGAACTCGCGGGATACAAGGGAATAAAGAGGCCTGCAGATTTCAGGAAGCTTTCAAGGAACCAGTACGTGAACCGCCGCTTGGTTCAAAAAGCGAGCAAAGCATTGGGGGCATTCGGTGTATTGTCCACGTACTCCCCCCTGTGCCGATGGTAGTGTCTCAGAAAGTGTGTCCTCGGGGCAGCATGGTAGCCTTCCCAAGGGAAAAGACTTTCGAAAGGAGGAAAGCTACCATGCAGAAGGAAACACGTGACGAGATCGTGAAGGCGTTTGCG
>JACIZN010000174.1 GCA_014359405.1 Candidatus Caldatribacterium sp. | reverse complement strand
CAACTCATACCGTCCGGGTGGATAGTGAGAAGCTCGAGCGAATGCTGAACCTCGTGGGAGAACTCCTCGCCCTCAAAAATGCCACCCGGTCTTTCGTGAAACAGATGGAGAAGGAGTCCTCGCCACTTCTCCCGGAAGCAAAAAGCATTTCCTCCAGCCTTGAAAGACTCAGCACGGACTTTCAGTCCATGGTGTTTTCGCTCCGCATGGTCCCAATTGGGGAGCTCTTCTCCCGATACCGACGTACGGTGCGGGACCTGGCGAAATCCTTAGGAAAAAGGGTTGTACTTCTTGTGGAAGGCGGGGAAACAGAACTCGACCGGACTGTTATCGAAAAACTCTCCGATCCCCTGACGCACCTCGTGCGGAATGCTGTGGACCACGGTATCGAGCCACCAGAGGAGCGAGAACGGCTGGGGAAATCTCCGGAAGGGAAAATCGTCCTCCGGGCTTACTACCGGGGAGCGTATGCCTTCGTAGAGGTAGAGGACGATGGACGAGGCGTGGATGTACAAGCCGTTCGGTTAAAAGCTGTAGAACGGGGTCTTGTATCCCCCGACGAGGCGCTCCGCCTGCCCGACAAAGAGATTCTCTCCTTTCTCTTTGCCCCGGGTTTCAGCACCGCCCGGGTGGTTTCAGATGTTTCTGGACGCGGTGTGGGTATGGATGTTGTCAAAACGAACATAGAGAGCATGGGTGGACAGGTTGGTATTGAGACCATTCCGCAACAGGGGACCAAAATATGGATGCGCATTCCTCTTTCGCTCCTTGTGGTACGAGGCCTCATGGTCCGTGTTGCCTGCGATCGATACATTTTGCCCCTTGATTTTGTCCGTGAGACGGTTAAGGTTCCCCTGGAACGCCTTCGAGAATACTTCAACGGGCGATTCGTCGAGGTGCGAGGCGAGGTCCTGCCCCTTGTGGTGGCCGAAGAGGTGCTCTTCGACACCAAAATCGACCTCTGGAAAAGGAGCTTTGACTTCAACCTTGTTCCCCTTGTGGTTCTTGGGGGTGAGGGAGAGACGTGCGCCCTGATTGTTGACGCTTTTGTGGAAGAAGGGGAGTACCTTATGAAGGCGATCCCGGGGTACATGCGGGGGAATGGAGTGGTCTCGGGAGTCACCATCATGGGCGATGGCTCCGTTGTGGTGATTCTGAATCCGCTGCGGCTCGTACGATGGTGAACAGTAATGGGAAAAATTGTGGTCTTTTCGAACCGGAAGGGTGGAACAGGAAAAACGACGGTAGCGGTGAACGTTGCTGCCCTCCTGGCTGACCGGGGGAAAAGGTGCCTTCTCGTTGACCTCGACTCTCAGGCCCATGCTACTGTACACCTCGGAACAAACCCTCTGGAAGTTCGATACGGGATGTACGAGGCGCTGGTTGACTTTATTGAAAAGAAAACGTGGAGAGAAGACCTTTTCCTCTCCACGGGTAGCTGTACTCTCATACCGTCCAATTCACGACTGGCAGCGCTTGATGTTGAGCTCAACCACGTTACGGATGGGGTGCTCGTCCTTCGAGATTTCCTCTTCGAGTTTGAGAGCTCTTTCGACTACATCTTCATTGATACCCCTCCCTCTTTGGGGCTTGTAACACTCAGCGCTCTCGCAGCGGCTCAGTACCTTATCATCCCCACAAAGGTCGATTTCCTCTCGGGCGTTGGCCTTGCACAGATGATGGAAGTTTACTACCGGACGAGCGCGAGCCTGAACCCTCTACTGGAATTCTCTGGCATCATTCCAACGATGTTCGAAACAAAGACTCGAATCACCCGAGAAATAATCAAGGAACTCTCTCAAACCTTTGGAGAAGAGAAAATACTCCCTCCCCTTCGACGGGATATCAAGATAGTAGAAGCATCAAGTCATGGGGTGCCCGTTCACCGGTACGCCCCTCGCTGCCGCGCTGCCCAGGACATTCGACAGATTACGGACAAACTCGTGGAAAGGGTGGGGGGAAAATGAGTCGAAAGCCCCTGGGGAGAGGACTTGAGGTATTCTTCTCCAGGGATTCAGAACGGGCCATTTTTCAAAAAGCCTTGGAGCACGACCGAAAAGGTGAGGTCTTCGAGGCTTTCCACCTTTATATGAAAGTAGCTGAGCAACGAGGCACCCTTCGGACGAAGGCCCTGAACAACGCCGCAGTCATACTTGCTGAACACGGGTTTATAAAGCAAGCAGCAGAGCTTTTGCGGGAGGTATTGCAGGAAGATGCCGATAACGCGGAAGCTCGAGAGAATCTGGTCATCCTTGAGGGTGATGCAAAGTGATTGTAGGAATAGATTTCGGTACCACGAATTCTCTTGTCGCTTACGTCGATGAAACCCTGCAACCGCAGGTCATTGTAAATGAGCGAGGTGCACGCCTCACTCCATCGGTGGTGTTCTTCAAAAACGACCACCAGGTCCTTGTAGGAGAGCTCGCTCGTTCTCAGGCCCTGGCCCGACCGGAACAAACCGTCCTTCGGGTAAAGCGAAAAATGGGCACAGGTCATCGCTACACAATTTTCGGGAGGGAGTACACTCCCTCCGAAATCGGGGGACTCATTTTTCGCAAGCTGAAAAAGTACGCCTCTGACTTCTTAGGA
>JACIZN010000173.1:330-2605 GCA_014359405.1 Candidatus Caldatribacterium sp. | reverse complement strand
AGACCTCTTGAGGCCGCCTCTTCTGCCCAGCCCCTGAAGCAAGCGATATCGGGAGGGAAACCGTACACGGCAAAGGCAAAGAGAATCCGCAAAAGAAGGGCAAAAGAAAGAATAAGCCAGAAGTCCCTTGGAAAGGGGTTCTCCTTGCCCAAACCCAAGCCTCCTCAAACGTTTCCCTCATTATACCAGTCTGTGGTATACTTCTTCCATAGAATCGGTGGGGGAGGGTAGTTATGCGGCGGTTTTGCCGCACTGTCTTTTTTGGGTTTTTCCTCCTTTCTCTTCCTCTCCTGTGCTTCGCTGAAGAAACCCGACCTCTCCGTGTGGTGATCGACCAGGATTACCCGCCCTTTTTCTACATCGATGAAGAGGGAAGGTTTGCCGGGGCCTCGGTGGATTTCTGGAAGCTCTGGGAAGAGAAAACGGGAATCCCTGTGGAACTCATTCCCCTTCCCTGGGAGAAAGCCCACGAGGTTATGAAGGCTCACGAAGCCGAGGTCATCGACACCATATTCTGGACTCCCGAACGGGAGCTGTACCTCGATTTCGCCGGTCCCCTCTTCCCCATGACCTCAAGCATCTACGTTCGCCGGGGGATTCGCGTGGCCTCCCTTTCTGATCTCACACCCCACGTTGTGGGGGTAAAATCCCGGGATGCCCTCGTGGACTACGCAAGGTCGGAGAATCCCTCTCTCCAGTTTCGCCTCTTCCCGAACTACTCTGACATCGTCGCCGCGGCCAAAAGAGGAGAAATCGACTGCTTCCTCATGGACGACCTCCCCGCGAACTACTCCTTGTGAAGTACGACCTCCTTGCCCACTTTTCTCGTGTTCCCCTCCCCATCCTCAACCACCTCTACCTTGCCACCTGGAAGGGGAATGCCAAGGTTCTCGGTATCCTCAAGGAAGGGCTTGCGAAGTTCTCCAAAGAGGAAATCGATAATCTCCTCAAGCCCTACGTGGTAGAGCTCGAAACCCACCCTCCTTGGCTTGGGAGCGTTATAGCGGTTCTTGCCCTTGGAACTGCAGCCTTCATTGGCATTCTCTCTGTCTTCAACCGCCTCCTGAAACGACGGGTCGCCCAGGCAACGAAGTCCCTCAGAGAGGCCGAACAGAAACTCCTCAAAACCGTGGAAGTCGTGGCATCTCTGCCTCTCTTTTCAGTAAAGGAAGAGGTGTTTCTTTCCAGAATTCTCGACCTTGCCCTGGAACTCATTCCAAAGGCCTCTTCGGGGAGTGTACTCCTTGTGGACGAAAGTGGGAGAGGAAAGATTGTTGCCGTTCGGGGGCACGACGAAGGTCTTGTGGGGTTCACTTTTGAGAAGGAAGACCTCATTGTCTTTGATAAAGTGATGGTTGTCCAGGACATTCTGAACCCAAAAAGGAAGTTCTCCTCAAAAGAGCGCTTCGAGAGGCTTGTGGCCCTCTCCCGACCCATCTCTGAAACGCTCGGTGCCCCTTTCTTCTGGAAAGAGAAGTTCTTTGGACACCTCACCCTCGATATCCCCAAAGGGGACAAAGAGCACTTCAACGAGGAGGACATCGCCCTTGTCGAACAATTCGCCCGTATATGCGTCGCCTTTCACGCCCTGCGAGAATACGCCCAAAAGGAGGAGTCGCTCTTGGAGGGGTTGCTCTTAGCTCTTGCCAAGGCCCTCGAGTACTACGATGGCTCCACCCGGATGCACTCTGAGGTCTCCGCGGGGTACGCTTTCGAAATCGCCCGATCCCTTGGCCTCGATGAGGAGAGGGCCCGTTTAGTCCGCTGGGCAGCTCTTGTGCACGATGTAGGAAAGATCTTCATCCCTCAGGAAATCCTCCGTAAACCCGCAAGGCTCACTCCTGAAGAGTACGACCTTGTAAAGCTCCACGCCATAAAAGGCGAGGAACTCCTTCTGAGCATCAAAGGCCTTGAGTCCATTGCTCGCATTGTCCGCCACCACCATGAACGCTTCGATGGAACCGGCTACCCCGATGGCCTCCGGGGAGAGGAAATCCCCCTTGAGGCAAGAATCCTGGCAGTGGTGGACGCTTTCGAAGCCATGACGAGTGACCGTCCGTACCGGAGAGCAATGAGCGTTGATGAAGCCCTCGAGGAACTCAAGCGTTTCTCGGGAACCCAGTTCGATCCTGAGGTCGTCAGGGTCATGGTCGCCGTTGTAGAGGAACAAATAGAGTACTCTCGGGGTAGGGATTGAGGAACTCCCCTGTCCCGGTTCACACAGATCTGCAACAGGTAGGGTAGACAAAAAAGAAGAGAGGCCTGTATCCTAACT
>JACIZN010000173.1:0-279 GCA_014359405.1 Candidatus Caldatribacterium sp. | reverse complement strand
GTAGCACAAAAGGAACAGAAAGTCTATCCCGTTTCTCCGGTTCCTCACTCCACCTTGAGTCTCTCTTTGGGTATGCCTCTTTGGCAAAGCTTGCCAAAATCCATGGGCTCTCCAAGAAAGCCAAGATTCGCCTCGAGGTCCTGGACTTTGCCAGAAAACACCCTGTTGCTGTCACCTGCAGGAGATACGGCATTGCCCGGAGCACCTACTACCGCTGGAAGAGAAGTTCAACCCCAGGAACCTGAAGAGCCTTGAGGACCGCTCCAGAAGACCCAAAAA
>JACIZN010000172.1 GCA_014359405.1 Candidatus Caldatribacterium sp. | reverse complement strand
ACTTTGGGAGAAGAGATTGTACCGCTCGGCAATTTTGTGCTGGAGTCGCCGCACAAATGCGTTACGGGGAGCAAGCTCAATCGGCTCTCCAAGTTTCAGGACCTGGCGGGCTGCCCTCTCAGCCTCAAGAAGCCCGGACTCCTCAGGCTCCCCAGAACCCTCTGAATACCCGAAGAGATCGTGAACAAATTTCTGAATCTGGTTATAGGTGTTACTGCGGACAACATGAACGGGGATTCCCCGATTTTCTGCCTCCCGGATTTTACTCCCTCGCTTCCGGTATCGGCTCTTCAAGGTCAGAACAAGATCGGCTCTGTTGAGGTCGTCCACAATCTCAAGAGGCGCTTTTGCCTGAGCAATGGCCCGTTGCATGTAGTTCTTGCTGATGGCGAAAAGGTACACCCGGAGGAGGCGTCCCTCGGGAACACCAGTTGCCCTCTTTGGAGTTTCAACCTGACTCAAGACGCGCTCTTCCTGCGGACGACGTTCCGCCACCTGCACCATTCCTTCCTTCGTCCTCCGACGAATTTCTGGTTGCGGATCGTACCCCCTGAGCAAGAGGTCCACCGCCTGCGCCGTGTCGTGGTAGATGGCAACAGTGTCACGGTCCCGCAACTCGACAACAATATCAAAAGTCGGCACCGCTTTGCGCTCGAGAATGGCCTTCTGCGTTCCTCTTCTTCGCGCCTCCTCGTCACTCAGAATGACCGACTGGATTCCGCCCACAAGGTCGCTCAGCGTCGGATTGAAAAGGAGATTTTCAAGGGTCGTTCCATGGGCTGTTGCGATGAGCTGCACCCCCCGCTCAGCAATAGTCCGAGCAGCCCTTGCCTCTTCCTCCCGCCCGATTTCATCAACGATAATGACCTCAGGCATGTGGTTTTCCACGGCCTCGATCATAACGTCGTGCTGCCGCTCAGGCGAAGACACCTGCATACGCCGTGCCCTGCCGATAGCAGGATGTGGGATATCACCATCCCCAGCAATCTCATTGGAGGTATCTACGACAATGACCCGTTTCTGGAACTCGTCGCTTAAAACCCGCGCAACCTCTCGGAGCTTGGTGGTCTTTCCAACCCCTGGAGGACCAAGGAGGAGGATGTTCTTTCCGGATACGATGACATCCCGGATAATGTCAATGGTCCCGTACACCGCTCGCCCAACCCGAAGGGTAAGGCCAACAATGTCCCCCAGCCGGTTCCGAATGCAGGAAATGCGATGGAGCGTCCGCTCGATACCTGCTCGGTTGTCTCGGGTAAACATCCCCACCCGTTGGACCACGTAATCTATGTCCTCTCGCTCGATTACCCGGTCCGAGAGAATGGCAAATCCCTTGCTGAAACGAACCTCAGGAGGACGCCCAAGGTCCATGACGATTTCTATAAGGTCATCAGTATTTTCCTGTTCCTCCAAGGCCTTGCGAATATGGGGAGGCAAGACCTCGAAGAGTTTATCGAGATTATCCACTACACCCTGAAATTGTTCTGCCATCGATATCGGATTCCTCCTTCAATCTTTCCTTTCCCCTGAGGAGAACCAAAAGAAACACTTTTTATTTCCAAAAAGCATTCCTATTATAACAAGTAGACCCTCTCTTCCACTCCCTCAAAATAGGTATAATGGGAGAAAGATGAAGATCCTTGCGCTCAGTGACCGGGTAGACCCTCGAATCTACAGCTCCTTTTGCAAAGAGCGGTTTGGGGATGTCGGCTGCATCATTTCCTGCGGCGATCTCCCTGAGTACTATCTTGACTTTGTGGTTTCCACCCTCAATGTGCCTCTCTTTTTCGTTCATGGAAACCACGATGCCTCCTCGGGAAAAGAGTCCGTAGCCGGTGGGACCAATCTCGACGAAAGAGTCGTCTGGTACCGGGGAATTCTTCTTGCCGGTCTTGAAGGCTGCTACTGGTACAATGGACAAGCACACCAGTACACCGAGCGTGAGATGTACTGGAAGTACCTCCGCTTGGTGCCGAAACTCCACTGGGCTCGTCTCAGGTACGGAAGGTACCTCGACATCTTCGTAACCCACGCTCCTCCTCAAGGAGTGCATGAGGGGAAGGATCTTCCCCATCGGGGATTCGCTACCTTCACTCACCTTATCCGGAAGTACCGCCCAAAGTACCACCTCCATGGCCACGTCCACCTCTACAATGCCAACGAGAATCCCGCTGAGAAACTCTTCGAAACCTGGGTCATCAATTGCTACGGGTACCAGGTCATCGAAATCGTTGACGAACAAAGATGAGAACACATGTGGTACAATGGAAAGAGGTTCTTACTGGTGATGCGATGTGTCTCGTTCGCTTCTACAGAAAAAAGAAGAACTCCTTGCAGAGATAAAGCAAGAGGTTGAGCAATGCACCCTTTGTCCCCTCGCAAAAAGTAGAACCCAGGTGGTCTTCGGCGAAGGGAACCCCGATGCCCTCATCATGTTCATCGGTGAAGCACCTGGTGAAGACGAAGACCGCACGGGGCGACCCTTTGTCGGAAAAGCAGGACAACTCCTGACCAAAATTCTCCTCTCAGTAGGCATACAAAGAGAAGAGGTGTACATAGCAAACATGGTTAAATGCCGACCTCCTAGGAACAGAACTCCCACCCTCGAGGAAGTCGAAACC
>JACIZN010000171.1:790-2637 GCA_014359405.1 Candidatus Caldatribacterium sp. | reverse complement strand
GTATAATCGAAGAAGACCTCATTGGAGTTTAGGGTACAGGACTCCCTGGGAGTACCTGAGGGATACTGGAATTGTAGAGTGTCCCACATGATGTGAACCTAAACAACCTCTTGACGAGCTTGGAATTACCCTGTACAATAGGCACTGATATCATGTTTTTATTTTGTTATTACAAAGGGGGTAGAGCGGTGGAGTACACCTGCAGAGACATTGCAAAGATGATTGACCACTCCCTTCTTCGCCCCGATCTCACCGACGAAGACATTGTAAAGGGGTGCGAAATCGCGAGGAAGTACCAGGTAGCATCAGTCTGTTGTCGGCCCTCAGACGTTGCCCTGGCAAAGAAGCTCCTTGAGGGAAGCGGCGTGAAGGTGGGAGCAGTGGTTGGCTTTCCTCACGGTTCCCACAAAACCGAAACAAAAGTCTTTGAGGCAGAGCAGGCAATTCGGGATGGAGCAGAGGAGCTCGATATGGTCATCCATATCGGGAAGCTCCTTTCCCGGGATTTTGCATACGTCAAGCGGGACATTCAGGCCGTGGTCGAAGTGGCTCACAAACACGGAGTCATCGTGAAAGTCATCCTCGAGAACTGTTACCTCACCGATGAGCTGAAACGCATAGGATGCCGCTTAGCAGAAGAGGCAGGTGCAGACTTTGTCAAGACCTCCACCGGATTTGGCCCTGGAGGAGCCACAATAGAGGACCTTATTCTCATGCGGCAAAGTGTCTCACCCCGCGTCCAGGTGAAGGCAGCTGGGGGAGTACGAGACCTTGATACAGCTTTGAAAGTTCGGGAAGTAGGGGCAACAAGGTTTGGTGCAACAAAAACCGAAGAGATTATGGAGGAGTGTTACCGAAGAAAAGGTAGAGAAGAATGCTGTTAGTCCGAAAGGAAGGAGGGTCATCTATGAAGATGAAGAAAGTATTTCTTGACGGGGTAGGAAAAATGCCTGTAGTAAGGGAGGTTGAGGTACCCACTATCAGTGACGAGGAGGTCCTTATTAAAGTTAAAGCGGCTAGCATTTGTAATATGACAGACCTGCACACGATTGAGGGCACCCACCCACCCCATCATGTTTGGGCCGAGGATTTTTTCAAGACCCCTGAGTCGGCTTGGCCAGCTCCGCTCGGTCACGAAGGTGCTGGGGTTGTTGTGGAAGTTGGTAAGTACGTTTCAGAGTTCAAAGTAGGAGATCGAGTTTGTACGATTCATGTTAGCGACACCATGTCTGAATACGTAAAAGCACGCCCAGAGTGGATAGCAAAAATTCCTGACAGCTTATCCTTTGAAGAAGCTGCCCCCCTAGAAATGTTGGCGTGGGTTAATGTACTCGTTGAAGACAGCGTACACGTTGGAGACTCGGTTGTGGTTTTGGGTCAGGGGGCTTCCGGCCTTATGGCCACACAGTGCGCGAGGACAGCAGGAGCCGGATTAATTGTGGCTTCCGAACCCTCCCCTATAAAAAGGGAACTATCTTTAAAGCTGGGTGCCAACGTTGCTGTGGACCCGACAAGAGAGGATCTTGTCGAGAGGGCTATGGACTTAACCAGAGGAAGAGGCGTTGACGTAGTGATAGAGTGTGTTGGCATTCCAGAGACTATCAGTGTTTCCACGAGACTCCTTAAAAAGAGGAATCCATCGATTGGTGAACAACCGGGAGTAATTGCTATCTTTGGGGCATGTCCTCAATTGGTGCCCTTTGACTTTTTTGAGCTTCATTTTAAGGGTGGTAGGGTGGTAACGTCTGGTGCCACCCGCATCGGATACACTAAGTATGGCCTGCTTAGGGCGGTTGACCTTGTCGCTTCGGGGCAAATCAAGATTCGTCCTCTCCTGACACACAAGT
>JACIZN010000171.1:0-780 GCA_014359405.1 Candidatus Caldatribacterium sp. | reverse complement strand
CTCTGCTACTTGACCCGGACAAATATCAAGCTGCAATCAAGATACTAGTGATCCCCGATAAGGAATACTTCACGGAGGGGGTGGTGCTTGGAGCCAGTTAAAGGAGGATATCAGTGTTTTGCGAGCCCTAAAAGACGGTATGTTCTGTGTCGGTGGATGCTTTGGTGGTTGAGAAAGTGAGTTTACTAAGGTAAGGGGGGTCTTTCAATGAGGAGAAGCCTCTGGATGAGGATCTTTCTATTTCTTCCGTTTGTATTGTTCGCAATGCAATCTCTCGCAGCGGCAAAAGTTGAGCTGGAATGGCAGGTATGGGGAAGACCAGGCGAGATCAGGGTCTTTAAGGAGGTTATAGCCGAATTTGAGAGGCTGAATCCCGATATTCAAGTGAATCTAAGTGAGTACAGTTGGGATGACCATCACAAAACCCTGGATCTAAGACTTGCGGGAGGCACATCTCCAGACATCTACCGTACAATTTATCCCTACTTCGGTAGATACATGAAGGCTGGATATGCTGTAGATTTGACAAAGTACTTTCCAGAGGGGTATTGGAAGAGGTTTTGGCCATCGCTTTTGAGTTTCGTAGAGGACAACGGTAAATACTACGCAGTTCCCCAGATGACCGATACGAATGTAGTATTCTATAACGCTGATGTCTTCAGGGCTGCGGGTTTAAGTGCTCCTACCTCGATTGAAGAAGCTTGGACATGGGACGACTGGGAAAGAATCGGTCGAGCTATTAAAGAAAGAGGGCTTTTACCCTATGGAATCGCAGGAGCC
>JACIZN010000170.1 GCA_014359405.1 Candidatus Caldatribacterium sp. | reverse complement strand
AGTACAGACCCTTCCGTTTTTGCAACCTCTTTCTCAACCACTCCAAGGACCTGTGGAGAGGAAGACCTGAGAGGGGCAATAGGGAGGGTGGTGGAAGGCATCCCCGAAAACGGTAAGGCCAAGAGCAGGCTCTACCGGATGGCACTGCGGGCAAAAATCCGGGGGGAGATTACAGGTACCGAGTACACTGCCCTTCTTGAGAGAATCGCGCAAGCCCAGGGGGATGAGCTTGAAGCCCTCGAGGAGGAGCTCTCCCACTCTGAGGCAAGGGCCCTGAGCCCTCCATCTTAAGCCGGTAGCAAGTCGCTCGAGTAACCAAAAACCGACGACAAAAGGAGGACACCCATGGCTTTGGAGCAGAAGTACGCCTTCAACCGGGTTCTTCGCAAAGAAGGCCTTGGGACAAGGAGGGTTCGGGTCCGGGAGATTCCCTTCCCTCCGGAGGTGATGGAACACCTGGTGCGGAGGGCTCAAAGGGAAAGGCGGAGAACCCCTGTTATTCCCTTTGGGGTTTTATCCCGGAGGGAACGGGACGTGATTGACTGCCTCTTCTTTGGGGGATTATCTGAGCGGGAAACCGCAAGGATTCTCGGGATTTCAAGGAGTTCCGTCCGGAGCTACAAAAAGTCTGCCCTTGGGAAATTACGGGAGGCGATGGAGGAGGGGCAAGGTTCCCCACCCACTCCCCTAAGGATAAGTAGGAGGTGATTTCATGTTCATCTTCTGCTGCGGGGAATGCTACGAGTACAAAGGACTCCCCCTTGTGTGCCCCAGGTGCGGGAAGAAGCTCCGCCTCCCGAGGAATGTCGAAACCCTCGGAACCCTCGAGAAAGGGGAAGAGGAAAACCTCATCGACTGCTCCCCCACCCACCCGCCTAAAGATAAGTAGAGAGACAATTCCTTGAGGAGGTGTTGCTATGCCACCGGTTGTGGTTGTGGAACAGCCGAACCGCCTTCGGATTCGGCTCGAGGTAGGGCAGTACGAAAACGGGCGTCCCATCATCCGCTCCCTCTCGTATCAAGTGAAGGAGACGGCGGCCCACCAGGACGTCTACGATGTGGCCCTCGCCATTGCTGGGCTTGTGGCGTACCCCGTGCATGATTTCATCCTCACCGAGAACAAGCTCCTCACCGAATAAGGAGGTGAAGCGCAATGGCCAAAGTCCTCGTCATGACGTTCAAGAATGAGGCCGGGCAGAACGTGAACGTGCGGGTGAACTACCCCAAGGATACCATCACCGGAGAGGAAGTCGCCGCCGTGATGGATACGATTCTTGCCAAGAACATCTTCCCCACCACCGGGGGAGATCTCGTGGAGAAAGTCGGGGCGCAGATCGTGGAGACCACTGTAACGGTGCTCTGACTCGAGCACATTCTGAACTGACGTGGTTCCCGGTACACCGAATGCAGGCGGGGGAGGGGCCAACCCCTCCCCTGAGGAGTACATCCTGAAGATCCTCGAGAAGCTCGAGAAGGACTTTGAGAAGCTCGAGGAGCGGTTGCGCTGCGTGGAGAAAGAGCTCGCCTCCCTCAAGGTGTGGTACGGCGTCATTTCCTTCATCGTTCCATCGATTCTCCTTGCTGTGCTCCTTCGGGGACTGAAGCTTCAGTGAAGTGGGGGGACGACGTGGGCGCCTTCCGGGAGTTCCTCACCGCGCTGGTTGAAGAGATTCTCTCCGCCCTGGTTGGGAAGGAAAGCGAGTGCCTCAACCTCTCCTCTTTCCCCTTTCCCAGGGAGATACGGACGATTTGGCAAATCGTGAAAAGCTACTTTGACTGCGAAGCCTGCAGGAGCTACCTCTACCCCGTCCGCCCCTGCGCTTTGGTCTTTGCCATCCGGAGTGCTGAGCGTGGACGCAAGGGCTTTGAGTTTGGGGTTGTGGCGGCAAAGAACACAGACCTTGCGACGCAGTGCGAGTGGACCTGCGAAACACTCCGGAAGAACTTCGAGCGCTTCAGGGAAAAGGAGGATGAGGACTTCATCGTTTTTCTCGGGAAGCGCTGGGCTCCCATCGGGGCAGAGAACGATCCCGAGGGGCTCAACAGGTTCTGGGTGGACAACGTGCGGCTCTTTTATCACAAGTACTTGAGGAGGTAAGGGATGTTCCTTGAGTTCCTCTGGGAGGTGCTGAGGGGTGCTTGAGCTTGTCCTTGATGTCGTCCTTGTCGTTCTGCCGGCAGTGCTTTCCGTTCTTCTTGCCAGGTTTCTGAAGGAAAAGGGCGAAGGGGAAAAGCTTCTGCGGATCCTGAGACTTGCTGAAGAAGCCGTCCTCTTTGCCGAGGACGCCTTCCCCAACTCCCCCGGGGTGGAAAAGCTCAAGAAAGCGATTGAGTACCTCAGGGGTGCCCTTGCGAAAGCCGGGATAAAGCTTGAGGACAAAGAGCTCGAAGCCAAAGTCCGGGCAGCGTACCAGCGCTTGCAGGGGGAAGCCCTTGAGCGGATTTTGGAACGCCTGCGGCGCTGAAAACCCGTCCCCAGGCTCCCCTCCTTCTCATCCCCGGGGTTTCGGCCCCGGGGTTTTGCCACAACCCTGCAAACTCTGCAGGACGCTCCACATGATGTGAACCTAAAACAATTTGTTGACAAACTTAAAATCTAACGGTACAATGTTAGTCGTGAAATCCCCCCTCGCCGGTTCGGCCGCGAGGGCCTCAGGACTGGAGAAATCCAGTCCTGGTTTTTTTGTCGATGAAAGAAAGGGCTTACAT
>JACIZN010000169.1 GCA_014359405.1 Candidatus Caldatribacterium sp. | reverse complement strand
TCTCTTTGGTCTACGAGACTGTCACAGGGTACGTGAAGACCCTTGCTTGCAACATGGTAGGTACGGGGGAGAAGAGAGAATGTTAGGCGGAGTGCTCAACCTCTACAAGCCCTGTGGAATCACCTCTCGGGTCCTTGTCGAGCGAGTGGGGAAGATTCTCGGCACGAAAGCAGGGCACACCGGGACGCTCGATCCCTTTGCCCGTGGGGTGATCCTTGTGTGCTTTGGGAAAGCAACGCGCCTTGTGTCCTTTTTTCAGGAACTCGACAAAGTATACAGGGCCCGAATTCGCTTTGGAATCGCCACGGATACCTACGACGTGGAAGGAAAAGTTACCTCGGTTTCCACAAGACCTCTCGTGAGGGAGGAACTCCTCGAGGCTCTTGAGAACTTTCGCGGGACATTCGTTCAAGAAGTACCTCCCTTTTCGGCTTGCAAGTACCGTGGGCGTCCGCTTTATGAGTATGCCCGGCGCGGAGAGCGCATCACCCTTACGCGTGAAGTGACGGTGCATAAACTCGAGCTTCTTGGCTGTGTGGAGGGAACCTTTGGAGAAGCAGAACTCCTCATCCACTGCTCAGGAGGAACGTACGTACGGAGTCTTGCCAATGATCTTGGGAAGAGGTTAGGACTTGGGGCCTATGTGGCATCCCTTGTTCGGGAACGAGTCGGCATTTTCCCCCTTGGAGAGAGCATTGATGTCATGCGAAGAGGCGTTGATCGAGAATTTCTCCTTGAGCGGTCTATCCCTCCCGAGAAAGCGCTCTATTTCCTTGAGAGTGTAGAAGTTGGGGAGCAGGAAGCAAGACTCTTCCTCCATGGAACACCCTTCACTTTTCCCGCGGCTTTTTCCTCTCCTTCCATGGTAAAAGTGCTCTATGAAGGGTCCTTTCTTGGTCTTGCCTTTTGGGACTCGTCGAGGTTCCTTCCAAAAATCGTTCTTGCCGAATCCTGTCATGTTTCTTAAGCGGGGATGGAAAGAGTTCCCAGAAAGTGTGCTTGCCATAGGGTTCTTTGACGGACTTCATCTCGGACACCGGAGGGTTCTCGCAGAAGCGTACCATCGAGCCACATCTTGCACTCCTCTTTGCGTGGTCACCTTTTATCCCCATCCTCAGCATCTTCTTTCACCTCGGAGGAAAATCAAGTACCTTACCCTGTACGGAGAAAAGTACCTTCTTCTCTCTCGCTTCTATCCGGGGATTTTTCTCTCCTTCCTCCGTTTTGGGGAGAATCTCCGGAGGACTTCGCCTTTGGCTTTTCTCGGTCGAATAGAAGAGGTTTTTCATCCCCGGGTCATCTGCGTGGGAGAGAATTTCCGTTTCGGCTTTGGGCGTCAGGGGAATCCTGAACTTCTCCGAAAGTACTTTGCACCCCGGGGAGTGGATGTTGTTGCCCTTCCTTCGTACCAGGTAGGGGGAGAGGTTGTGTCGAGTTCTCGCATTCGGGAGTACCTCCTTCTTGGGGAGCTCGAGAGAGCCAATGCTCTCCTTGGCTCTCCTTTTTCGGTCATAGGGAAAGTGAGGAAGGGGAGAAGAATTGGAAGAGCCCTTGGTTTCCCTACTTTGAACCTCTATCCTCCATCTGTGAAGCTTCTTCCCCCTCCAGGAGTCTATGTCGGGAGCGTGTCCTGGGAGGGGAATTCGAATTCGGCTTTCCAGGCTCTCGTGTACACGGGAACGAGGCCAACATTTCGGGATACGAAGCGACAGGTCGTGGAGGTTTTTGTGCCCCATTCATCTTTTCCCGAGCTTTACAATCGAAGAGTTTGCATTACCTTCGAGCACTTTGTGCGGAAAGAGATGGTCTTTCCTTCGGAAGAAGCCCTCAAAGCCCAGGTTCAGCGCGACATCGAGACCTTTTTCCTTCTATCTCGAGATGACCGTTAGAATCTCCCGAAGGGTGAGAATGGTCTTCCGTGCCGCCTCCTGGAAACTCGGCTTCTGGAGGATTTCCGCAGAAACAAAACCCCGGTACCCCTGGTTTTTGAGTTCTGCGAGAATCGACCGAAAGTCGAGGTGTCAGATTCATAGTGTCTCACCCGGCATAATGGCTCCTGTCTCGGTTTTCGCGAGTCCTCGCAACCTGCACGCTTACCAGCCATAGTGTCTCGTTTATTGTGTCCGGCCAGCATTGTAGCTCCCCGTCTCGATTTCCGCAAATCCCCTGAGCTTTCGCGCTCCCCAGGCCTCGTTTAAGTGACTCAAAACTAAGTACAAAAGCTTCTCCACCGCTTCTTCTCCACAGAACACCTCCACCACCTTCGTCCGTCGTTTCACCCCCTTAGTCAACCGTTCCAGTTGGTTCGTGGTGTACAGATACCGTCGGATAGGCTTGGGGTGACGGAGAAACGCCAACAGGGCATTCCACAATCCTGGGATAGATCTCACCCCACCTCTCCCGCAGCCTCCCTAAGCCTCCCTTGGCTTCCTCTTCCATCTCTGCCCGGTAAATCTTCTTGAGTGCTTCGGCCAGGGCCTCGCGGTCCCGTCTTCTGGCCTTGTTCAAGGCATCCCGTACGGCATGAAGAACATGAAGCTGCCAGTCCGCATCAGGGAACATTTTCTTGATGGCCTCCTCTAAGCCCGGGAGGTCATCGGTGACGAAGATCCGTACCCTGCGTACCCCGCGGCGCCGGAGGTCTTTCAGCACCTCCTCCCAGTTGTGGGCGCTTTCCCCCATCTGCTCCAAACAGCCAAAAGCCCAGGATATCCCTTCGCCCGTCAGGCCTGATCCCCAAGGCGATGTACACCGGT
>JACIZN010000168.1 GCA_014359405.1 Candidatus Caldatribacterium sp. | reverse complement strand
CGACCAAGAGCAACTCCTCCTGGCCGAGGAAGGTCCTTTTCTATCCTTTCCAAACGGCATTTCGCAAGCTGCTCGATGTACCGCCTTCCGGAGAGAAGCAAGGTCACAAGGTCATCGCTGCCACAGCTCAACCATACTCTGCCTTCCACAGAGGGGGAAACTCCAAGCTCTGCTCGAAGGTAACGAATTTCCCGAATGACTTCCTGGAGAAAGGCAATGTCGCGTTCCGCATCATCGTCGACAAAGCGCTGGTCCTCAGCGGGCCAGGGGGCAACCATGATGCTTTCTGTCTCCCGGTATGGCTCGGGAAGGTACTGCCAGATTTCCTCGGTCACAAAAGGAATAACAGGATGCAAAAGACGGAGAAGGCCACTGAGAACGTAAAGGAGAACGTTTTGGGTCTTCTTTCGGGCTCTCTCGTTTCCCCCGTAGAGGTCTCCCTTGCTCCACTCTATGTACCAGTCGCAGTACTCGCTCCAGACAAAATCGTAGAGGAGCTGAACGAACTCCCCGAACTCCAAAGCCTCCAGTCGCTCGGTTGATGCCCTGAGAATCTTCTGGAAGCGAGAAAGAATCCAGCGGTCTTTGAGATCGAGCTCAGCTTCCTGGAGAGGAAGGTACGAGAACCCATCAAGGTTCATGAGGACAAAACGAGAGGCATTCCAGAGCTTATTGACAAAGGTCCGCGCCGCTTCAATCCGCTTCAGGGAAAGATGAATATCCCGACCCTGCACGGTGAGCCAAGCAAGGGCAAAGCGCAAGGCGTCACTTCCGTACTGCTCTACAACCTCGATGGGGTCGATGGCATTCCCTAAGGACTTGCTCATCTTTCGCCCCTCTGCATCCCGCACAAGGGGCGTAATATAGACCTTTCGGAAAGGAACCTCACCCATGAACTTAAGACCCATCATGATCATGCGGGCGACCCAGAAAAAGATGATGTCAAAACCAGTGACAAGGAGCGATGTGGGGTAGAAGCGGGCAAGGTCCTCTGTTACCTCAGGCCACCCCAAGGTCGAAAAAGGCCAGAGTGCCGAACTAAACCAGGTATCAAGAACATCCTCATCCTGCGTAACCTTCCCACCACACCTTGGGCACGCCACAGGGTCCTCTCGATGGGCAAAGACGTATCCACAGCTCTCACAGGAGAAAACCGGAATCCGGTGCCCCCACCAGATTTGCCGGGAAATGCACCAATCCTTGATGTTCTCCATCCACTCAAAGTACACCCGAGCCCATCGCTCAGGAACAAAGGTAACCTTACCCTCCGCAACGGCCTGAATCGCCGGCTGCGCAAGCTCTCTCATGCGGACGAACCACTGTCGAGAAACAAGGGGTTCTATCACCGTACCGCACCGATAGCAATGCCCAACGGCATGGACGTGGTCCACAACCTTCTCAAGCAATCCTTCCTGCTTGAGGGCTTCCAGAACCTTCTCTCGCGCTTCCTCCCGAGAGAGCCCTGCAAAGGGTCCGGCTGCATCGGTCATAAAGCCACGACTGTCGATAACCTGAACAACCGGAAGGTTGTGCCGCCGCCCAATTTCAAAGTCGTGTGGGTCATGTCCCGGGGTCACTTTGAGAACCCCGGTGCCAAATTCCCGATCCACGTACGAATCAGCAATAACCGGGATTTCCCGGAGAAGGAGAGGGAGGTAAACCTTTCTCCCAAGAACACCCCGGTACCGTGGATCTTCTGGGTGCACCGCCAAAGCCACATCTCCAAGCATTGTTTCTGGGCGGGTTGTGGCAACCACAAGGAACCCATCGCCTTCGGAAAAGGGGTAACGGATGAAGTAGAGCTTGCCCGGAACTTCTCGGTACTCGACCTCAATGTCTGCAAGGGCCGTCTCGCAACGGGGGCACCAGTTCACGATGTACTCGCCCTGGTAAATGAGGCCCTCCTCAAAGAGGCGGACGAAGACCTCACGAACCGCCCGGGAAAGACCTGCATCCATGGTGAACCGTTCCCGGGTCCAGTCGCAAGAAGCCCCCAGGCGTTTGAGCTGATCCACAATCCGTTTGTGGTACTTCTCTTTCCATTCCCAAACCCGCTCCAGGAATTTCTCCCGCCCCAAATCATGGCGAGTCAACCCTTCCTGAGCAAGTTGCCTCTCAACAACGTTTTGAGTTGCAATACCTGCATGATCCGTCCCAGGAACCCACAACGCTGCGTACCCTTGCATCCGCTTGAACCGGATGACGATGTCCTGGAGGGTCAGATTGAGCGCATGACCCATGTGGAGATGACCCGTCACGTTCGGAGGGGGAATAACGATGGAGAAAGGAGGTTTCTCCGGATCGGAAGAGGGAATAAAGTAGCCGTTAGCCTCCCAGAACTCGTACCACTTTGCTTCAGCTGCCTGGGCATCGAAGACCGGTGAGAGAGTTGCTCGCTTCTCCATGGCTCCTCACGCCAGCTTCTCCTCGCGTGCTTCCTTCAGGAAGAGGAAGTTCTCCCCTCGAACAAAAGCTTCATTAATAACCACTTTCTTAATATCCTTCCGAGAGGGAATTTCAAACATAAGGTCCGTCATGAGCCGTTCCATAATAGCTCGAAGTCCCCGAGCCCCGGTACCCTTGGCAAGAGCCTCGCGTGCTATGAGCCGCAGCGCTCCTTCGGTGAAAATGAGCTCCACACCCTCCATCTCGAAGAGCTTCTGGTACTGCCGCACGAGGCTATTTCTGGGTTCGGTGAGGATGCGCACGAGGTCATCTTCAGTCAGAGGATCAAGGGCACAGATAATCGGGACTCTGCCGATGAATTCAGGAATCATGCCGAACTTCAAAAGGTCTT
>JACIZN010000167.1 GCA_014359405.1 Candidatus Caldatribacterium sp. | reverse complement strand
CTCCCAGAACTTGCTCCAATACCCGGATACGATTGAGTTCCGTCTGTGACAAAGTGATCCTCTCCCTGTTCATACTGACATTTTCACAGATGGATTTCACCTGACAATATCACAGACGGATCACAAATTTTGCTCTTCCTATTGACACAAGAAAGAGAATCTTCTACAATGACCAATTGTCGGTTTTTGGCGGTGGTAAGCTCTTCTCTGCATTGTGAATTGAAAATCCCCCAAAGGTGGTGTGATCAGTGGGCGTTGGTTACATCAAACGGCAGAGTTTTGCCAAAATCCCCCCGTGTGCTGAGCTACCAAACTTCATAGAAGTTCAGAAGAAGTCCTTTGAATGGTTTCTCCAGAAGGATGTGCCGCCTGAGAAGCGGAAGCGCCAGGGATTGCAGGAAGTCTTTCTCGAAATTTTTCCCATTCAGGATTTCACGGGGAAGTTCGTTCTTGAGTTCTTAGGGTATCGTCTTGAGGAGCCTCCTTTGACGGTACGGGAGGCGAAAGAAAAGGGAAGAACGTATGCTGCACCGCTTTATGTCCGTGTTCGCCTCATTGATCAGCATACCAACGAGATTAAAGAGCAGGACGTCTACATGGGGGACCTTCCCCTTATGACCGACAAGGGGACATTTGTGGTCAATGGAGCAGAGAGAGTCGTCGTCACCCAGCTTGTTCGCTCTCCAGGAATTTTCTTTTCCCGAGAGGTAACTCCTACAGGAAGGGTTGAGTACGGCTTCAAAATCATCCCCAATCGGGGGGCTTGGCTTGAGTTTGGCATTGATCCCGGCGATATTCTCTTTGTGAGGGTCGACAGACGCAGAAAGATTAACGCCTGTACTCTTGTGCGAGCCTTGGGGTACGATTCAAGCGAGGAGATCCTTGCCCTTTTCGATTACCATCCCTACATTCGAAGGACTTTGGAGCGGGATCCTTCGACGACAACAAAAGAAGCCATCGTGGAAATATTCCGTCGTCTGCGGCCGAGCGAACCTCCTACTGAGGAGAATACGCGGGACTTCATCAAGTACCTTTTCTTCAATCCACGCCACTACGATCTTGGGGAAGTCGGTCGGTACAAGATTAATAATAAGTTGAAGTTCGAGGAGCGCATCGTTCGGGTGGAAGAGCTTGCCGCGGCAGAGGATATCATTATCGACCTCAAAGAGAAGCGTTGTATTAGGAACCTCGAAAGCCTTGGCGAGCACTTCGATTCTGAGAGGTATCGGGTTGTCCTGCGGGCTGGGGACCGCATTAGCCGGAAGATAGCCCAAGAGATTGAGCAGTTGAACGAAGAATACCCCATTGAGTACGTTACCGTTTTCAACAGTGACAACCTCCCTGTCAAGGTGTACATAGAAACCAACGACACTCTTGAGGTTCTCTCAGATGACCTTGAGGGCCGAGTGCTGAGTAGAGATGTTGTGGACCCAGAAACAGGCCGAGTTCTTGTCCCCAAGGGGACTGTTTTGACCTTTGAGGTTATCCGGGATCTTCGGGAGCTTGGTATTACCAGGGTCAGGGTTGAGAAAGGACGCACGCTTGCCCCTGAAGATGTAGTGGGGGGTATCCGATACCTCCTGAACCTCATCGATGGTATCGGGTACAGTGACGACATCGACCATTTGGGGAACCGTCGGGCCAGACTCGTAGGCGAACTCTTGCAGAACCAGTTCCGTACTGGACTTCTGCGGGTGGAGAAGGTGATCCGGGAGCGTATGACCATTCAGCCGGATACCGAATCCCCAACGCCTCAAAGCCTCATCAATGTCCGTCCGGTCATTGCTGCGCTTCGGGAGTTTCTGGGAAGCAGTCCTCTCTCGCAGTTCATGGACCAGGTGAACCCCCTTTCTGAGCTCACCCACAAACGTCGATTGAGCGCTCTGGGTCCGGGGGGCTTGAGCCGAGAGCGAGCAGGTTTTGAGGTTCGAGACGTGCATTACACCCACTACGGTCGTATGTGTCCTATTGAGACACCGGAGGGGCCGAACATCGGTCTCATCACTTCCCTGTGCATCTATGGACGGGTAAACGAGTACGGCTTCATTGAGACTCCGTACCGGAGAGTTGTAGATGGCAAGGTGACCAATGAAATCGTCTACCTGACGGCAGATGAAGAGGACCGGTACCACATTGCTCCTGCGGACACAAAGCTCCGGGAGGATGGTTCCATAGCCTCTGATTCTGTGGTGGTTCGTTTCCGGGGAAAAATCGTTGAGGTTCCCAGAAACCGGGTGGACTTTATGGACGTTTCTCCCCAGCAGATTCTGAGTGCTTCGGCATCGCTCATTCCCTTCTTGGAGCACAATGACGCCAACCGGGCCCTCATGGGGGCAAACATGCAGCGACAGGCTGTGCCTCTCCTTGTTTCCCAGCCCCCGTACGTTGGAACGGGAATAGAGTACAAGGTTGCCCAGGATTCGGGAGCCACCATTACTGCCCGGAGAGCTGGCCGGGTCGTCTGGGCAGATTCGGTTCGCATCGAAATCGAAGCCGAAGACGGTACGAGGGATGTGTACTACCTCGACAAGTTCCAGCGCTCAAACCAGAGTACCTGCATGAATCACAAGCCTATTGTCCGCAAGGGAGACTACGTTGAAGAGAACCAGATCATTGCCGACGGTCCGTGTACTTCCATGGGCGAAATTTCTCTTGGTCGGAATGTCCTTGTTGCCTTCATGCCCTGGGAGGGAGAAAACTTCGAGGACGCCATAGTGATCAGCGAGCGCCTCGTTAAGGAGGATATCTTTACCTCCATTCACATCGAGGAGTACGAGGTTGAGGCGCGGGATACAAAGCTTGGTCCGGAGGAGATTACCCGGGATATTCCTAACCTCGGGGAGGAGGCCCTCCGCAATCTCGACGAAGACGGAATCATTCGTAT
>JACIZN010000166.1 GCA_014359405.1 Candidatus Caldatribacterium sp. | reverse complement strand
CCGGGGCCAGTTGGCAGCGTTGCAGGGTTCACTTCATGCGGAGCCTGCTTGCGCGGGTACCCAAGCACGCGCAGTCAATGGTGGCAGCAATTGTTCAAACGGTGTTCGCCCAGCCAGATCAGGCATCGGCCCGGCACCAGTTAGAGCAGGTGGCAAGAAACCTTGAGCGTCGGTTCCCGCAGGTAGCCACCATGCTGCGCGATGCTGCCGATGAAGTGCTGACCTACATGGCGTTCCCGGACGAACACCGGCGCCGGATACACTCCACCAATGTCCTAGAGCGTCTGAACCGTGAGTTGGCGCAGCGCTGCGACGTCGTCGGGATCTTTCCGAATGTGAGGTCGGTTCTGCGCCTTTTAGGCGCCGAGTCCATGTCCAAACTTTACGAGGAGGCAGCAGACAGCGGACACGAGACTGCTGATTTGGCCAGGACGGCAACAGCTATCGCTGGCTAATAGACTCTGACCTGAAGGGAGGCCGAAATTTACACCTATTGACGGGACGTGACCCAAACACGAGAAGGAACACCAGTACTGCTACACCACCGAGAAACCGCTTCACAAACACACCCCCCTTGATGGTTATTGCCCTTTTGCAAAGGGCTTTACACTTTCGTAAGATATATGAAAAAACTTCAAAAGCCAATAGGAAAGAGAAATTTTTTACTAAGAAAAGCCCGTTTATTGCACTACAAGGGAAACAAAAATCTTCAGAGAATCCCTTGGAGGTGTTCTTTAAGCTTCTCGGGAGGTGTTTCGCCGGTCGCAGTGGAAACGATTTTCCCCTGGCGATTAATGAAGACAAGATGGGGCAAGAAAAAGACCTCGAAAGTCTTACAAACTGAAAGAGCTGAATCGATAACCACGGGATACTCAACTTTTTGCTCTCTGACGAATTCCCGAATTTCTTCCGGATACTTAATGCCTATACCGATAAGAACCAGCCCATCTTCTCGATAGGCTTCGTAGAGCTCATTGAGCCATGGAGCCTCTTTTTTGCATTCTCCGCAGCGAGGGGAAAAGAAGACCAGAATAATTGGTCGGCCAGCAAAGCTACTGAGGCGGAGAGGACGATTGTTGAGATCTCTAAGGATAAAGTCCTTCTCAAAATGGGGCCGATAGAAAGAGACGACCAGGTACACACCCACGCAGAAGATGATGCCCAGAATACCCCATAGGACCCATCGCTTCATGGTGCTCTCCCTCTTTTCTATTATTCTGATTAAACTGGTAAGAATTATTCCAGGGTTCTCTCGACCTGTCAAGATTGCCCTTTAAGAATACCCATGGTATAGTAATCCCAAAAAAAGGGGTTGTACCCATGGTTACAATCGAAAAAGTGTCCTTCTGGGGATGGGAAAACAATCTCCGTATCAGCAACGGGACAATTGAGGTTATAGTCACCACTGATGTTGGGCCTCGGGTTCTTCTTTTCCGTTTCATCGGAGAGAAAAACATCTTTCGGGTCCTTGAGGAGGAATGCGGTATTTCAGGGGGAACGGAATGGCACATTTTTGGAGGACATCGCCTGTGGCACGCCCCGGAAGCCAACCCCCGCTCCTATTGCCCTGACAACGATCCGGTGCTCTTCACCCTTACGGAACGAGGCGGCATCTTTACTCAGAAAACCGAGTCTCTCACTGGAATCGAAAAGGAAATAGAAATCCTCATGGATCCGGAAGGCAACCATCTTGCGGTTCTGCATCGCCTCACCAACCGGGGAGTCTGGCCAGTACAGCTTGCCCCATGGGCGCTCTCGGTCATGGAAAGGGAAGGAATGGCCATTATCCCTCAGGAACCGTACCAGAGTTGGTCGGAGAACCTCTTACCCGTGCGGCCCGTGGTGCTCTGGGGGTATACCGATATGTCCGACTCCCGCTGGCGATGGGGGCGAAGGTACGTAACCCTGCGTCAGGACCCCGAGAAAACTTCTCCCAACAAGGCAGGATTTGGTAATAGCCTTGGCTGGGGAGCATACCTTCTCGGGGAATACCTTTTCGTCAAGTACGCTCCTTTCCATCCTGAACGTCTCTACCCTGACATGGGTTCTTCTTTTGAGGTGTACACTGACCACCGTTTCCTGGAACTTGAAACCTTAGGGCCACTCGTATGCCTTAAGCCTCAGGAAACCGTAGAACATCGGGAGGACTGGTTCCTCTTCAAAGGGGTCTTTTGCGAGGACACCGACGAAAGCATTGATGCCACCGTGAGACCTCTTGTAGAAGAGGCCCTCCGAAGGGCAAAGAATCAGGTATGACGATGGGCAATGTGGGAGGCGCCAAAGGATTCTGGCTTTACCTTAGCGATGAATCCCATGCTCTCGACCATTCCCACCACTTCGCGGATGAGGCTACGGGTGGGACCATTTTGACCAACATCGATGTGAATCTCCACATTGTAATTTGAGAGATGGTTCCCGGGGAAGCGATGGAGGAACTCCACAAGTTTCTGGGAAACCTGAAGGGACAGAAAAGCCTCATGGTAAATGATGTCGCGGATGGTTCGAACATTTTTCACGTACACCCTCCTCCAGAAATATCGCCCGCCGAAACCAACGCGATGGACGATGAGGGCTGTCACAAACGCCCGGACAGGTGGGTCCTCCTGGATGTCCCTCGAATCCGTACCGATAATGATGCGGTAATGGCGATCCGGGTCTTCCCGAATGAAAGCAAAAAGCGAAGCAACAACCCCTTCGAAATCAAGTGGTCCCTGCGTTGGGCTATGGAAAAGGAAATCCTGCACCATGGCCTTATTCTACCACGTTCTCTCGAAAGGAGGGCGAGGGAATGAGAAAAATTCTTCTTCTACTCCTCCTTATCCTCTTCTCTCTCCCTACCTTTTCCCAAGAGGATCCTTTTGCCCAGGCCCGGAAAAGAATGGTGGA
>JACIZN010000165.1 GCA_014359405.1 Candidatus Caldatribacterium sp. | reverse complement strand
GGAAGAGGCTTTTCCCTCTTTTCGACTTGGAAATGATAGGGTTGTCTTCACGCAGCCGGTTCGGATTTCCGTCCACCTTGTGAACTGTGGCTCGGAGATTCTTGTGGAGGGACAGCTCACAACGGTTCTCTTACTCCACTGTGCCCGTTGCCTTGAGCCTTTCCTCTACCCGATGGATATCCCTTTCCGCCTTGAGCTTCGCAACGCGAATCGCCTGACCCGTCCCTCGGATTTTGAGGCAGAGGCCGAGGAAACTGTTGAAATCCGGTACTTCACCGAAGAAGAGAACTACGTGGACATAACCCAGGAGATTCAGGAAATTATCCTCCTGAATATCCCGATGAAACCCCTATGTCGCCCAGACTGCAAAGGACTCTGTCCAGTGTGTGGTGCAAACAGGAACGAGGTACGTTGCCCCTGTGGGGAAGAAGAGGTAGACCCAAGATTTGCTATTCTCAAGCAGTGGAAACCGGGATGATAGGTTTGCAAAGGGGAGAAAGTTGTTCTATACTATCCTACACCTTGAGTTCGCAGAATAGAGGGGGTATCCGTAATGGCGAATTTGACGAACAAGACCTCGCGATGCCGAAGGAACAAGAGGAGAACCCATTGGGTCATTCACCCACCACATCTTGTGACCTGTCCTCATTGCCATGCATTGAAGCTTCCGCATCATCTGTGCCCTGAATGTGGGTACTATAAAGGGAGACAGGTTCTGAAAGTCGAAGAGTAAACGGGGAAGGGCAATGAGGATTGCGGTGGATGCATGGGGCGGTGATTTCGCCCCTCTTGAAATTGTGAAAGGCTTGAAAGAGGCCTATTCCCCTGAGTATACACTTGTAGCTCTTGGCCCCCGGGAGGAACTCCTTGCGCTCTACAGGGATTTGGCAATGGACGAGAGGGATTTCCCTATTGAGGATGCCCCACAGGTTATAAAGATGCAGGAGCATCCCGCCGAAGCGGTGAAGAAGAAGCCCAACTCGAGTATTTGTCGTGGCATTCAACTCCTTGCCCAGAAAAAGGTTGACGCTTTTGTTTCTGCAGGAAACAGTGGCGCTGTTATGGCAGCGGCTTGGCTTGGGCTGAAGCACATTGCCGAAGTTGAGCGTCCAGCCATCACCGCGCTCATTCCTAACACCCGTTCGTACTGCGTGCTCCTTGATGTGGGAGCCAATGTGGACTGTAAGCCCAAACACCTCTTCCACTTCGGTGTCATGGGAGCGGAGTACGCCAAAATCGTTCTTGGTATTTCTCGTCCCCGGGTAGGGCTTTTGAGCATTGGCGAGGAAGAGGGCAAGGGGAACGAAGTCGTTAAGGCGGCTTACCAGCTCTTCAAAGAGCGAAGAGAAGAACTCAACTTTGAATTCGTGGGGAATGCGGAAGGGCAGAATATCGTCGATGGTACGGTGGATGTGGTGGTCTGTGATGGATTCACAGGAAATGCCCTGTTGAAATTTGGAGAGGGGCTCATTGAGCTCATAGCCCTTCTTTTGGAAAGAGAAATTCAGGATTCTGCCTCTCGGGAAAAACTACGAGCGTTGTGGAAAAAGCTTGACCGGAGCGAGTACGGTGGGGCACCCCTTTTGGGTGTCGAGGGGGTATGCCTTATCTGCCATGGAAAATCGAAGGCCCGGGACATTAAAAGCGCTATCCTCCGGGCAAAGGAACTGGTGGAGCAAGGAATCCTTGAGAAAATTCGGGAACGGTTGTCTCACCTCTCTCTTGAGAGCTGAAAAGGAGAAGACAATGAGAACGCGGGTAACGGAGCTTCTCGGTATCCAGTACCCTATCCTCCAGGGAGGCATGGCTTGGGTTTCGACTGCTCCGCTCGTTGCCGCAGTTTCTGAGGCAGGGGGGCTTGGCATCATCGGTTCTGGGGGAATGGCCGGGGAGGAACTCCGGGAGGAGATACGGCGAGTTCGCTCCCTTACCGATAAGCCCTTCGGCGTGAACCTCATGCTCCTTTCCCCGCACATCGAGGACCAGATACGGGTGGTAAAGGAAGAGCGTGTTCC
This sequence comes from Candidatus Caldatribacterium sp., assembly GCA_014359405.1. NCBI lineage: Bacteria > Pseudomonadati > Atribacterota > Atribacteria > Atribacterales > Candidatus Caldatribacteriaceae > Candidatus Caldatribacterium > Candidatus Caldatribacterium oleiphilum. The sequence goes on along the minus strand of JACIZN010000165.1, from coordinate 990 downwards.
GGTTGTCACTACTGGAGCAGGAAACCCCGGTCCCCTGGTTGAGGAATTCGCTCGTCTTGGTATTCTCCTCATCCCTGTGGTAGCGTCTGTAGCCTTAGCAAAGCGACTTGAGCGGTACGGTATTCAGGCCATCATTGCTGAGGGAAATGAGTCTGGTGGTCACGTGGGGGAAGTCAGCACTCTTTGTCTCATCCCCCAGGTTGTGGATGCCGTTCGTGTTCCGGTGATAGCCGCCGGAGGAATCGGTGACGGACGGGGCATGGCGGCTTGCTTTGCCCTCGGGGCGGAAGGAGTGCAGCTGGGAACTCGTTTCATATGTACTGAGGAATGCGAAGTGCATCCAGCCTACAAGGAAGCCATTCTCAAGGCGCACGATCGTTCAACCGTTGTGACAGGCCTCTCCACAGGACATCCCGTGCGTTGCCTTCGGAATCGTCTCACCCGAAAATTCGAAGAGCTCGAATTCAGCGGTGCTCCCAAGGAAGAGGTTGAGGCGCTTGGGGTAGGGAAGTTGCGGGAGGCTGCGGTGTGTGGCAATGTGGAAGAGGGTTCGGTCATGTGTGGGCAGGTTGCCGGCCTCATCCGGGAGATAAAACCGGTTCGGGAGGTTATCGCCGATATCATGCGAGAATTCTGGACCACCTTGGATCGGTTGCAAAAGATGAGGGACCTATGAAGGTTGCCTTTCTTTTCCCTGGACAAGGTTCACAAAAGGTTGGGATGCTCAAAGAATGGATTGAGAAGTACCCGCAGGATGTACAGGAAATCTTTAAGGAGGCAAGCCGCATCTGTGGAGAAGACCTCCTTCGTCTTGCCCTTGAAGGTCCAGAGGAGGAGCTCAACCTTACAAAGAACTGTCAACCGGTTATTCTTACCATGAGCACCCTGATTGCAAGAAGAATACCCTTTTCCCCTGATGTGGTTGCCGGCCACAGCCTTGGTGAGTACTCGGCTTTGCTCTACGCTGGATGTTTCTCTTTTGACGAGGCA
>JACIZN010000164.1 GCA_014359405.1 Candidatus Caldatribacterium sp. | reverse complement strand
TATGGTGTCTCCCCCCACCGCCCAGACCACGCACTGGCCCCTGTCCTCCAGCGTCCAGCAGCCCTCGAGCTCCTGCGGCATGATAACTCGTGGCGAACTTAATCCACTCCCAGGCAGCTTCGGGGTTCTTGCTGAACTTCGAAATGGTCCAGCCCCAACCACCCTGGGTTGCGGCACTCCGGAAGCCCTTTTTATGGACCATAGGAGTAATGCCGACCTTTCCCCGAATGGGCGAGTCTTCCTTCTGGGCCAGAGTCCAGACATATGGCCAGTTGCGGTGGAAAACAGCCTGCCCGTTGTGGAAGACGTGGCGGGATTCCTCCTCCTGATAGGTGGTGACTCCCGGAGGCGAAATCTTGTAGGTGTGGATGACGTCGTACATGAACTGCAGGGCCTCCACGGCAGCGGTTCCCTCATCAAGGACAACCTTTCCTTCGGCATCAAGGAGTTCTCCCCCTGCGCCCCAGAGGAGCTCAAGGTAGTCGCAGATGAGCCCTTCGTACTGGTTCCCCTGCCAGACAAATCCCCAGAGATCCGGAGGATTCTGGAGTTTCTGCGCCTGCTCTACGAGTTCATCCCAGGTAATGGGGGGCTCAAAGCCTGCCTGTTCCAGGAGGTCCTTTCGGTAGTAGAGCATGCCTGCATCAGACTGGCTGGGGATGCGGTAGAGTTTCCCCTGGTACATGCCTCCGGCGATATCACCAGGCAAAAACTGGGCAATTTCATCAGGTCGCAGTCGATCTCCAAGAGGGATAATCCATCCTGCAGCGGCAAATTTCGGAATCCAGATGAGGTCGGCGTAGGCCATATCGTAGGTTGATTCTCCGGCCATAAATGATGTTGTGTACATATCCTCGCGGACATTGGTTGCCGAGGGACCTTCCTGCATTTCAACGTCGATGTCGGGATGGAGTGCTTCGAAGCGTTCCATGAGCACCTTCCATCCGCCACCAAAGTCGGTCTCAAAGAGCCACCGGATGGTGACTTTTTCCTGGGCAAAGGCTCCGCTTCCAAGAAGGAGCACGACACACAGCACCACACTCAAAAGCCCGAGTTTCTTCACGTTCTCATCCTCCTCCTTAAAGGTGTTTTTGGTATACATGGTTTACCGCTTTTTGGCAGAAGAGACCTCTTGACACCACCTCCTCATCGAAGCTTGAAGCTCAGGTACGGGTCAAAAACGGTGAGGTACTCATCGAGGAGCTTCCGTGCCACATCAAGGTCGTCAATCATCGGGTCAAGGGCAAGGGCTTCAAGGGCAAGCGCTTTGTCTTCCTCAAGAATTGCCCGAACCATGAGCTCCGTAATGAGAATCTGTCGCCGGCAGAGCTCCGCAATGGGCTCAGGGAGTTTCCCACAACTCAAACCCCAGGGTCCCTCGCTTCCCAGGATTGCCGGGACCTCGACGATAGCCCCTTCGGGGAGGTTGGTGATGTACCCGGCGTTGGGGATGTTCACCGCCTCTTCGTAGCTTGTGCGGTTTTTCAGAATGCCGGCGATGATGAACTCTCCCCGCTCGGTCTCGAGGTCCTCAAGACGGGAGAGGGGAATGTCTCCAGCAAGCATTCGGTCTATCTCCGCCCACATTTTTGCCCTTCCTTCCTCTGCCCAGGCAAAATCGTACATCTGGATGTCGTACCGCTCCCAGGTTTTCCGGTGGATGTTGTGGGTGTAGGGGAGGTACTCGCAGAGGTGGCAATCTCCGGGGACAGGAAGGATGCCGAAAACTTCAAAGAATTCCATGGTCAAGGGCTCGAAGGAAGGATGGGTTTTCCGAATACGGGGTACCCGCTCCCGAATCTCGGGGTACATGTCTTTACCCGTTTCTCTTTCGGTTACAGAAAGCATGAAGGTGAAATGGTTGAGTCCAAAGGCCCGGATGACGAAGCGCTCCTTGGCTTTTTTGCTCATGAGGCGGAAGAGAGCAATGGACTGGTCGTTCCAGCGGAAGTTGTAGTCTTTCGGAATCTTCAAGCCGAGTTCCTCGGCGAATAGTCCCGCTAAGATGAAGTACCCGAACTGAATCTGGTGGCAAATGCCGATGGTCTTTACTTTTGTGTACCGGGAGGCAGCAGTGCAGATTTTCGGCACCGGGTTCGTGAAATTCAAAAGCCAGGCATCGGGGCAGAGCTCTTCCATATCGCGCAAAATGGGCATGATGATGGAGAGATTTCGGGCAGTATGAGCAAACGACCCTGGTCCTCCGTTTTCGGCGTAGTGATTGATTCCGTACTTGAGGGCGATTTCCCGGTCGAGCTTCCAGCATTTCTCCCGGTCAACAGCCACCGAAAGAACCACGAAATCCGCCCCTTCCAGGGCTTCCCTTCGGTTTGTGGAGCTTTGGATGGAAACCTCTGCCTTCAGGGTTTCGTTGAGCCTTTCGGCAAGAGAATGGATTTTCCGAAGGCCCTCGGCGTTGATGTCATGGAGGAAGAGCTCAACTCCTCGGAGGTCTGGGTGCCTTAAGATTCCCACAAGCGTTGAGAGTCCAAAAACAGCACTTCCGGCACCAATGACGGTGATCTTTGGTTTTTTATTCATAGGATTTCCTCCTTTCTCCTTGGGGCGGTGGACCCTTTCTGGGAAAGAGAGACTTCGTCAATAACGCAGGGCTCTACGTCGTTTCCCCGGATCAGGCGAATCATGAGCTCCACAAGCCTCTTCCCGATGATTTTCTTTGGCAGGTCAACTGAGGTAAGGGGAGGGTTCGTGTACTCAGTGATGTAGGTGTTATCGAATCCCACAATGGATAAATCTTCAGGAACTCGAAGGCCGAGGTTCTGTGCGGCCTTGAGGATTCCAAAGGCCGCCGGGTCATTGTGGGTGACGACTGCGGTCACTCGAAGAGCGTTTCTCCGCAAGAATTCAAGGCCGAATTCGTAGGCTTCGTGGAAAGTAAGGTTGAGCTCAACTGTGTGGTGCGATTCCTTCGGAATCCCTGCCTCCTCAAGGGCCTTTATGTATCCCCGGAATCGGTCCCGAAAGAGAGAAATTTTTGCCGGACCACCAATGCAGAGGATCTCGGTATGCCCAAGAGAAAGGAGGTGCTTCGTC
>JACIZN010000163.1 GCA_014359405.1 Candidatus Caldatribacterium sp. | reverse complement strand
GATTCAAGCGAGTTGATGTATGGCTCCGAGAACATTTCCCCCAGCTTTCTCGATCCTTTCTTGCTCGAATGGTTAGGGAAGGACGTGTTCGTCTGAACAGAATCGTTTTGCGCAAACCCAGCACCCTCGTTCGCCCCGGCGATCTCCTCGAGATTCTCTGGCCCCAGGATAGTGACCTTCCCGTCCTTGCGGAACCTCTCCCCGTTGACATCCTTTACGAGGACGATCATGTACTGCTTCTCAACAAAAGCCCCCATGTAGCCGTGCACCCGGTTTCCCCTCTCCAGACGGGAACCCTGGTGAATGCCCTTACGTACCTTCGTGTTCCCCTTTCTCGGTACGGTGCTCCTCTGCGTCCGGGCATTGTTCATCGCCTTGATAAAGAAACCTCAGGGGTGATGGTGGTAGCAAAATCAGATTTTGCGTACCTCAAGCTCGTGCAGGCCTTCAAAAACAGAGAGGTGCTCAAGGAGTACCTGGCAGTCGTGGAAGGAGAGGTACACGAGGAATCGGTCATTTCCCTCTCTTTGGGACGAGACAGAAAAAACCCCCTGCGGATGACGGTTCAAAAGGAGGGGAGTTTTGCGGTAACCGAGGTTGTCCCTCTTGTAGCTCGGGATGGATTCTCCCTTCTTCTTGTCAGGCCCCGGACCGGTCGAACGCATCAAATACGGGTTCACCTGAGCGCCTTGGGCACTCCCATTGCTGGAGATAAGCTCTACGGAAGCCGGAAGGGTCAGGAATTCTTCAATCGCTGCGCCCTCCATGCCTTTACCCTTTCTTTTCGACACCCGGCTTCGGGAAGATGGATGACTTTTGCTGCCTCCCTTCCTCCGGATATGCGGGAATTTATCCTTCATACTTTTTGGAGGTCTTGAGGGTACTCGGGAGCAACGCGAAACGTTTCCTCGTTCCGGTAAAGGGTTTTTCCGTCCTTTGCCGGAAGTAGCCGAAGGTACTTCACTTGGGTGCAGACGACATCGACTTTTCCTTCAAGGCGTCCTGAGGAAAAGTAGGCAGCCACCCGGGCTGCCCTCTCGAGATCCTCCTCAACGGTCTCAGGAGAGTAGGCTTTTACAACGACGTGAGCTCCTGGAAAATCCCGGGCATGGAGCCAGTAGTCGTTTCGGGAGGCAATACGTACAAGGAGGCGGTTCGCTTTGGCGTTTTTCCCTACCCATATCTCGTTTCCTGAGGGTGTCTTGAAGCGAAGAATGCTCTCCTCAGGCTTTGAGGATTCCGTGCCCTGAGGAGTATGGGAATCTTCAGGGTTTTCGAGAAGAATTTTTATTTTCTCCAGCCGGGCCTCGAGTTCTCTGTACTTTTCAAGGAGCCGTGTCCTCCGTTCCCGCATTTTGCGGTACCGCCTGAAGTACTCCTGCATGTTCTCACTGAGTGAACGTGACGGAGAGAGGGCGATGAAAATCTCCTCAAAAGAGGGTGCAAAAGGATTCCGAACTCGTATTCCTTCTTCCGTTCTTTCGAGGACTTCAAGCTGAGGAAGCATTTTGAGGAGTTCCCCCTTGAGGCGTAAGAGTTCTATTTCCCCTTCTTGGGGGAGGAGAGCTTCGATTTTTCGCATTTCTTCGATGACAAAGTCCAGGTCCTCTTGGAGTTTCTTCTCTTGTCGCTTTCGCGAGACAACCTCAAGGAGGTACTCGCGAAAGGCAAGAAGAAGAAAGGTCACTGCCTCGTTGAGGAGGCGAAAGGAGTACAGGTGGGAGGAGGAAAGGAGAGATATCTCTTCCCAGAAAACCCCGAGGGGTTTGCCATCATCTGTGAGGAAGGCAAGAAAGGAGCAATCTCCGTGCAAAGGCTTGACAATTCTCTGGAAGGCTTCTTGCTCACCCAGGCGTTCGGCAAGTTCCGCAAAAGCCCCACTGAGAAAAGGACCAAAACCGTCGATGGAACGCATGCACCACTGAGATAGGTCCTGTGTCTTGGGGAAAGTGGGGTTACGGGAGAATTCCAGGGGGTCAATTCTTTCACGCTGCGGCGGAGGGGTGTAGGGGATGTTGGGGAGGATGCTTCGGAAGCGGTTCTCTTCAGGGGGAACAGGGCGTAAGACCCCAAGGATTGTTCTCTGAGTGTCGTTTCTTGTGAGAATGAGATTTGCGTTTCGGCCGGTGACCTCAAGAATGAGCACGAACTCCGTTTCCTTTTCCCAGAGGCTTGGGTTGTGGATGACCATCTCGGCAACCCGGTCCCAACCCACTTGTTGCAGAGAGAGGATTTTCCCCCCCACGAGGTACTTGTGGAGGAGCTTTTGCCATGGGGTTTTGGGTGGGTCACCCTTTTCGGAGGAGGGGAGAAGAGCAAAAGCGCTGAACTCCGGGTGGGTGCTGACAAGGAGGCTCTGAGGTCCTGAAGCTCCAGAGAGTTCAAGGCTCGTCTCCCAGGGAGACGGGAAAGTCACCTTCTGGATTTTCCGACCCACGATTTCTCCCTGGATTTCCAGAATAAGGCGGCGCAGGGCAAGACCCTCTAAAGTTTTCATCGTTCCTCGTTGACACTTTTACCCGGTTTCCAATAATATAGTGGCAAGTTTCCTCCCTGTAAAGGAGAGCCCCTATGCGGAGCATGACCGGATTTGGATACGCTGAGGGAAAAGGAGCCTTGGGGACATACCGAGTGTACGTAAAGAGCGTGAACCATCGTTTCCTTGAGGTTGCCCTTCGCCTTCCTCGGGAGCTCTTGCTTTGGGAAGAGAAGGTCAACCAAGTGGTGCGTCAGTACGTATCCAGGGGAAAAGTGGAACTGCGAGTGGATTTTGAGCCAACCGAGGGAGCCTTAAGTGTTTCCGTGAATACTGCCCTTGCCCGGGCATACCTTGAGGCTTTGAGGAAGCTTGCCGATGCGCTTTCCCTCCCTTTTGAACCCAGGGTGGAGTGGTTCCTCGATATTGGGGATATCGTAGCGCTCCAAGAGGATGAGGGAGTGTGGCTTGAGGAATGGGAGAAATTTTCCCCGATTCTTGTAGAGGCGCTCCAGTCGTTCCTTGCCTATCGGCAGGAAGAGGGAGCAAAGCTTTCTGCGGATTTGCAAGCACGGCTTGCCGAGGCAGAAGAAAAGGTTCAGGCTAT
>JACIZN010000162.1 GCA_014359405.1 Candidatus Caldatribacterium sp. | reverse complement strand
GCTCCAGGTTTTCCCCGAATTTTTGGGCCAAATAACGCCTTGTGCTTTCTGGGCTTATGGGCGACGTGCCGCTCAGGGCCCGGATCCCCTTCTCCGTCCGGATCACGGGGACCAGACGATCCAGGAACTCCACGTACTCCGCGCCCTTGGCCTCCCGCTCCGCCTGGACCCTCTCCCGCTCCGTTTCCGGGCGTGGTTGGGAAAGGCCAAGCCGTTGGGCTTTGGACTGGGCAGTGAGGCCGGTGAAGGCCTTCGCTAAGGAAAGGGCCTCCTCCTCGGCGAACCCCAGGCGCCTGGCCACCACCGCGGTCCACAAAGTAAGAAACGGCGCACGGTTCACAGTGATCTGGGCCATCCCACACCCCCGGACTATTCTAGCCCTGCGTTTTAGCGGCGACTGAGGCACAGGGAAGAAGGGTTGCTACCTTTAAAAGGGCTGGAGAACGAGGAGAAGCCGAGTGAGCCTAGGTCTTGTGTTTATGTGTTAACGCATAAACCGGCAGACAGCTCCTTCCAGGACCTCGGTCGAGGCTAGGCAGAGGATGAAGGCAGGCCGTAATGAACTCGAATGCGGCATTATAGGGTTCGGCAAGCAAAACCAAAGGGCATCAAGCCAATTCTGATTGAAGGAATCGCGGTTTTGTGAGGGAGAGGGCTTTTTTACTATTGTTAATGAGTGATATGCTCGCTTGGGAGGTAAAAATGTTGGTGCGGTCGAAAGTTGTTGCAACTGTAGTCCTGGTCTTGGGTTTAGGGATTCTTGGGCTGGCATGGGAATCGAACCTTCCAACGGGTTTGCCTCACGGGGCGATCGCTCGGCTAGGGCTGGGGTACGTTACTTGTTTGAGCTACTCGCCGGATGGGAAATGGCTGGCGGTAGGAACATCGATTGGGGTTGAGATTTGGGAAGCGGACACCCTGAACTTTGTATCCCTATTGACCGGGCATATGGAACCGGTTTCTTCGCTTGTCTTTTCACCCGATGGGATGACCCTCGCCTCCAGATCAAGAGACGGAACAATCAAGCTATGGGACGTAGCTACAGGCCAGGAGCTACGAACACTCTGCGGGCATTTTGGCTTAGTCAAATGCGCTGCCTTTTCCCCGGATGGGAAGGTCCTTGCCGCGGGGTCGCATGATGAGATCAAGCTATGGGACGTAGCCACAGGCCAGGTACTCCAGACACTCACCGGGCACACGGAAGAGGTTGCCTCGGTCGCCTTTTCCCCGGACGGGAAGATCCTTGCTTCAGGGGCATGGGACAACACCATCAAGCTCTGGAACGTGGCAACAGGTGAAGAGCGTACCTTTTGCGGACACGCTGGCGGTGTCCATTCTGTCTTATTCTCTCCAGATGGGACTGTACTTGTCTCTGCGACAAAACAAGAGATCAAGCTTTGGGAAGTTGCTACAGGGAGAGAGCTACGAACTATTAGTGGCCACAGAACCCCCATCGTTTCCATTTCCTGTTCGCCGGATGGGAAAGTGATTGCTTCAGGAGGATATGAAGAAAGAGGCCAAAGGGGCGCCATTTGGTATTACATTGACTGCGAGGTCAGGCTCTGGGATGTGGAAACTGGTCAAGAGCTAACCGCTGTTGCAAGGCATGTCAGTCCTGTTGGTGAAGCGGCGATCTCCCCTGACGGAAAGATTCTTGCCGCGGGGTTTATGGATGGAACGCTCAGAGTTTGGTCTATAGTTACTGAACAAGAGTTTCGGAATCTTGTTGATTCCGATGACCAACCAGCGCTAGCCAAACCTACCTTGGTAAGTTGGCCCCCCGAAGACTATCACAACCTGGTTATACTCAAGAGTCTTTACACACTTGCGATAGAGAATGATGGCTCCATTAATTCCGTAGCGTTTTCTCCAAACAGCAAGATTCTAGCAACAGGGTCTTATTTGGGTGTAATCAAGCTTTGGGAAGCAACCACTGGTAAGCTTCTTTACACCATTGATGGACACGGACAAGCGGTATTCTCTCTGACCTTCTCGCCAGACGGTCGCTATCTTGCTTCCGCATCGCATGACCGAACGGTCAAGCTTTGGGATGCGAGCACTGGGAAGGGAATAGCTACGCTTCAATGGGGCTCTTATGCAGCAGATTGTGCTTTTGCCGTAGCATTCTCTCCTGATGGGAAAATTCTTGCTTCTGGATGGCATCATCACGATATTGAACTTTGGGACGTAAGTACTGCAACAAGACTTCCTGCACTGAAAGGGCATGAGAGAGCTGTGTTCACGGTTGCTTTTTCACCGGACGGGCGGTATCTAGCTTCAGGCTCTTACTACCCCGAAAGTGAGTGGGGGGACTTGAAACTTTGGGACTTATCAACTGGTGGAAAGCCCCGGAGTATTCTCGGCCACAAAGGGCCGATAATGTCTGTAGCGTTCTCTCCCGACGGGAAGATTCTTGCCTCGGGTTCGCTAGACCATACGATTAAGCTTTGGGATGTGGTCGCCGGGCAGCAGCTCCTAACCCTTACTGCGCACTCGGGTGGTGTCACCTCGGTCGCGTTTTCTTCGAATGGGAGACTTCTGATCTCTGGGTTAGATGATGGGACTGTCATCGTTTGGGACATGGAAACCTTATTGGGCCAACATTGAAAACCGTGCCAAGTGATAACCTAATAACACTTTTGGGGTAGGGTGAGCCATGTTGTCATCTGGTATTGGCTCCAGAAGCTGGGAGTGCGCTGAGCAGGGTGAAATGAGTTCCTCAAGTGCAGGCTGAAGGACTGTGGCTGCTATGTTCCTACAAAGGAAGATTGAGAAATCTGCGCAACCGGCTCGTTGGCTATCCTTCGCTTCACAGTTGACTTCTGATGAGCGGTCTAGCCCGAATAACCCGTAGTGTCCAAAAAGTCCTCCCTTCTGACACGGTCTCGCCCAGGGCCCTGCGAAGGCCCAGATCTTGGCAGAAGCCTGTACTTCTGCTACCATGGTATCAAAAGTCATGAGGCTTCTGGGCTATGTTCGTGTTTCCTCGGTCTCCCAGGCGAAGGGGTTTGGTCTAGAAGCGCAGAAGGAGCTCATCGAGAACTTCTGCCGGGTTCAGGGGCACGAGCTTCTCGGGATCCTGGAGGAGGT
>JACIZN010000161.1 GCA_014359405.1 Candidatus Caldatribacterium sp. | reverse complement strand
TACGTTGACGGACTGAATTTCTACTCCGGTTTGGTTAAAAACACGCCCTACAAATGGTTAGACTTCAGAGCCTGTTTCGGAGGATCCTCCCGAAGGATTTGGAGATTCTCAAGATAAAGTACTTCACCGCCGAGGTTAAAAGTTTCCCCCAAGACCCCGAAGCCCCTCATAGGCAAAAGGTGTACTTAGAAGCTTTGCAAAGGCATATTCCCGAGATCGAGGTAATATACGGCACCTTTCTCATCAGTGAAAGGAAAAGAAAGTTAAAAAATCCCATTCAAGACAACGACGGAAAGAGCATTGAATACGCCTGCGTAATAGAACCCGAGGAAAAGGGATCCGATGTAAACCTTGCCGTCCATCTTTTAAATGATGCATGGCTCAATCTCTACGACTGGGCAGTGGTTGTCTCAAACGACAGCGATTTAGCGGAGGCGCTGAGATTGGTAAAAGAACAAAACAGGAAAAGAATCCTGTTAGTCCCACCAATCTCCAAAGAGGGCAAAACAAGGATGAAAAAGCCCACTTCAAGACTATTAGAATATGCCGATGATTTAAGGTATATCCGCAAGTCTACTCTATCAAAATGCCAGTTACCGGAAGTAATTCCGGGAACAAATCTGCACAAGCCCCCTACCTGGTAGCTGAGAATAATGCTTAACTTCCCTCTTCAGCCTACAAATGTTTCAATCCCCGATAGGTAGGCACAAAAGGCAGGATTTGGGAAGTAGGAATTAGCCAATGGGAATTGGTTCTGGTGTATAGCTCCCCAATCCCCAATTCCCAATGCCCAATCCCCGCTTTTTTCATCCCTCATAGGTAGGCTACAAACTGCGAAGCGGGACTCACAGACATCCCCTGCTACATTAGTTTCAATCCCTCATAGGTAGGCTACAAACCTGAATGTAGCGGACAACTGCCTCAATGCGAGGGGCGTTTCAATCCCTCATAGGTAGGCTACAAACCCGTTCGATAGGCTTAAAATAAGGATTCTCTGAAGAGCCCCTATTCACTTGCCAAGGTGCCCTTATGTTCATGAAGCCACGTCTTTTTCCCTCTGTCAAGCCCTGGAGGAAAATTTTCTGAAGTGTCGTCTACACCTGCGCACTTTTGCGCTACCGGAGGTCGACGACAATCCTGGGCATGGTAACCGAGGAGTCAGAGCAACAACCTCGGCGGCTCCTACCTGCGCAAAGGGCATCAGGGAAACCGGTGCTCCGTCTCCTCCTGAGGACCCCCGGCAGCCCGGAGGGCCAAACTCCTTCGGCACTCTGCTTCCCCTGCTATTAGCCAGAGACCAACCCCCGTCTCAGAAGCTCCGGTTGTAGAGTTCCCAGAAGACATCGGTATCCTTGAGGGCGGGGTTCTCCCTGGCGTAGTCGATGGCTTTCTTACCCAGGGAGTTCGTGAGGGTGGCATCGGCTCCGGCTTCAAGAAGGACCCGGACGACTTCGGGGTTTTCGTTCAGCATGGCTGCCCACATGAGGAGCGTTGCACCACTCTTATCCCGGGCGTTGACGTCAACTCCCTCTTCTATAGCCCTTTGCACATCCTGAGGAGTTCCAACTGCAAAGAGTTCGAAGAACTCGCGATCTTCAGCGTGGGCAATCGAGGAAAAGAGAACCAGCACCACCACAAGAAGGAAAACAAAGCTCTTCCGCACTGTAAGGACTCCCTTCTGCTTTGAAGTTCGGGGGAAGGCTTAAAAGCAGCCCCTCCCTAAGGGGAATTATAAACCATAAAAGCAGGTTCGTTTGGCCCTGCCCTCAGAAATGTCGGTGTCTTGTGGGGGAGCCCTTCACCTCTGCGGTGGTGAGCCAGTTCTACCTCATGAGTACCTTCAGCGCAGGGAAGAGCGCCGTAAGATACAAGCAAGGGAATTGAGCAACGACGAATTGCAGAAAAGAGCAGCAACGATTGACGGAGCCCCTAAGGAGTGGCAAGTGGTAACCAGTACGTGGCTGAATATGCCAAGCGCAGAGCCCAGGGAAGATGCCAGTTGTGTGGTAATCCGGTTCCCTTTTGCGATCAGAATGGTGAACCCTATTTGGAAACCCACCACATCGTCTGGTTGTCACGGGGTGGTAGAGACAGCATCGATAACACGGTGGAGGAAAATGCACATAGTGGACGATCCTGAGGATGTGGAAACACTGAAGCGGTGTATCGCTGAGGACCAGAGACCTCCGTGTCCCTCCCAAGGTCCGAGGCGATGCTTCCGGGATTCGGAGTGCAGAACCCGTCACCGGTTCAAGAGGACTTCAAGAGACGGAAGGAATGCAGGGGTCCCACACAGAGGGCGGGATTCCTCCATGGGTATGCCGTGAACGAAACCCAGATCGATCCACAAAGCCCCCAGCTTTATTGACGCCACCTGGCGGAGGCTATATAGAGTGGCGGAACGGAAGACGCGCTGGACTTAGGATCCAGTGGGTGAAAGCCCGTGCGGGTTCGACTCCCGCCTCTCGCACCAGGAATTCTCTCCGTTCTTCTTGGCCCTCTTCCTCTCGTACATGCGGCAGTCTGCTGTCCTTATGGCTTCCTCAGGGTCTCCTTTTCCCTCCCAGACACTCACTCCCCAGGAAAAGGGGATATCTGGCAGGGCTTCCTCTATCCGCCTCAGAGCCTTTCTTACTCCCTCTTCCTGCCCCCCTGGGAAGGCAAGGAGGATTTCATCTCCCCCAAAGCGAACGGCGGCATCCTCCCTGCGGATACTGCAAAGCACCACCGAGGCAAACCTTTGGAGGAGTCTGTCCCCGGCATGGTGCCCGCTCTGGTCGTTCACCCTCTTTAGGCCATCGATATCAATCATGGCAAAGGCAATGCTCCCACCGGAACGGTTTTGCCGCTTCACCTCCCGGGGGAGCCACTCTTCAAAGAAGTACACCCGGGAGTAGAGCCCGGTGAGGTAGTCCCGGATGGAAGAGCGCTTAAAGTACCGCACAATGCCCCCCACACCGAAAAGGAAAAGCGAAAGCCCTGCAAAGAGAAGGAAGGCTTCCGGGAAGGGGGCAATGAGAATCCCAAGAGAGGCAAGGGCAAGGCCCCCATAGAAGGCAAGGTACCAGACTCTTTCCCGAACGAGGAACTTCGTCTTGAAATAGCTATGAAGGGCAACAAAAAGAAGGGCGGCAAGGAACGCAATCCGCAGAAGGTA
>JACIZN010000160.1 GCA_014359405.1 Candidatus Caldatribacterium sp. | reverse complement strand
GGAGGGAAACCTTTCCCCCACTCCGGTCCACAAGCGCCCCGACTCCAACAATGGGTGCTCCTTTTTCCCGCACAGCCTCAATCACTTCAAGGAGAGATGCTCCAGTAGTCACGACATCTTCCACGATGAGGACCCGGTCTTTCTCGCTAAGGGCAAAGTCCCTCCGAAAGCGCATTTTCCCCTCTTCGCGCTCTGTGAAAGCCATACGGACTCCAAAGACCCGGGCAACCTCGTAGGCAAGCACAATACCGCCGACTGCCGGCCCGACGACAACGTCCACCTTTTCCTCTTTGAAGTTTTCAGCAATTGCTTGGGCAAGTTGCTCCACGTACTGAGGATACTGGAGGAGCTTGAATTTTTCCACGTAGTAGGGGCTGTGGAGTCCTGAAGTCAGAAGAAAATGCCCCTCAAGAAATGCCCCGGCTTTCCGGAAAAGATCGAGAATGGCTTCTTTTTCCAACAATCTTCACCTCACTCTTCCTATAATTTCTTCGATATCCGTGATACCCTTACGCATGAGGTACTGTTGCATTCCCTCAAGAATCCGCATCGCGGAGGATGGATCCACAAGGTTTGCCGTTCCAATGCCTACGGCCCGTGCCCCCACAAGGAGGAACTCCAAAGCGTCGTCCGCAGTGGTGATTCCACCCATACCGATAATAGGGAGTCCTGTGATCCCCACAAGCTCGTACACCATTCTCAGGGCAAGAGGTTTGATGGCCGGTCCAGAAAGACCAGCCGTTTTAAGGGCAAAGATGAAACTCATCCGCTCCACATCGAGAGCCAGAGCGGGAAAGGAATTGGTTACACTTAAGGCCTCAATTCCCTCTTCTTCAAGGAGCGTTACTGTAGCCTCCCAGTCCCTTACCTGGGGTCCAAGTTTGGCGATGAGGAACTTTCCGGTTGCTGCACGTACTCCACGCACGAGTTTTCGGAGTTCCTCCAAATCTGCGACGAAACTTGCTCCGCCCTTTTCCACATTTGGACAGGAGAGATTGAGTTCCAGAGCATCGATTCGGGCTATTTTGTCAAGTTCCCGGGCTACGGCGACGTACTCATCAACCGTTCTTCCCCAGATGTTGACAAAGATACGCGTTGAGAGATTCTCAAGGAACGGTAAGTCTTCTTCCAGGAACCTTCCTACTCCTTTGTTCTCAAGGCCTATGGAGTTCAGGATTCCGGCTCTGACCTCCCAGATTCTGGGTGGAGGGTTACCCTCGCAAGGCAAAAGGCTTAAGCCTTTCACCGTGATGGCCCCGAAATCGTTGAGATTGAGGTATGGTTGCATTTCTCTTCCATACCCGCAGGTTCCAGAGGCAAGAACGATTGGATTCTGCAACATGAGTCTTCCAAGGTGCACAGAGAGCTTCACAGCATCACCTCAGAAAGTTTGAAAACCGGCCCATCACTGCACACGTGCCAGTATCCCCCGCCCTTTTTCGGTACGGCACATCCAAGGCACACTCCAAAGCCACATCCCATTCTTGTCTCAAGGGAGACTTCCACCTTTTCTTCTCTTCCCGAGAAGATTTCTTTGAGCTTTCGGAGCATTCCCTCTGGTCCACAGGCGTATACCTTTGCGTCACTTTTGAAAACGGCATCTAAGTGTCTTCTCACAAGATCAAGAACCGTCCCGCAGAATCCACCCGCAACCTTTTCCTCGCAGCTCCAGAAAACCTCCGGAATGCCCTCAAGGACTCTCAGGAGAGCGAGTTCCTTTCTTTCCCGGACTCCCACGAAGAAAAGGGAGGGGATTGTCCGTTTTAGAAACTCCAGGGCGAGGAAAACGAGGGGGACAATCCCCCGCCCTCCTGCGATGAGGACCCCCGAGGAGGCATCAAGGGAAAAACCCCTTCCCAGGGGACCGAGAACAGAAAGGACATCTCCAGGCTCGGCGCGTGCCAGGAGTGCCGTTCCTCTTCCGGTAACCTCAAAAAGAAGCGTGAAGGAATCCCCCTGAGTCCGCAGAACCGCAAAAGGGCGTGCAAGGAGAGGATCGAACACCTCTTGGAAAGGACGAACCATGACGAACTGGCCGGGCTTAGCCTGAGCCGCGATGCCACTCTCCTCAAGCTCAAGGAGCACGAACCGTTCCCCAATTCTCTCTTTCCTACGCACTCGGGAAAGCTTCACGGCATGACACTCCGCAGAATCCTCTGGTACTCGCGGGCGCGTTCCCGAGCCCTCTCGGCAAAATCTTCTCCTCCCTCTCTGCCTCCTCTGCGGTACGCAAAGAGAATGTCCCGGGAAACATTAACGAGGGCTCCCAGCCCTCCGGAGAGGAAGGCGAACCGGAGTGCCTCGACACTTCCCCCTTGCGCTCCCACCCCCGGAATGAGAAAGAGAAGGTTCGGGAAGCGCTCTCGAAGGTACTTCAGGTCTTCTGGGTATGTTGCTCCCACAACGATTCCGAAAGAACTCACCGGGGTACTTTCCGGGAATTCCCCCCGCAGGGTATCCACAAGAGAGGCAACTTTTTCGAAAACTCGCACCTTGTGCCCCTCATCCTGGATAAAGGGTGCCGATGGGTTTGAGGTACGAGCAAGAACGAAAACCCCTTTCCCACTCCGGTGGGCTTCCTCAAAGAAGGGACGAAGGCCATCCTCACCGAGGTAGGGATTCACGGTAAGCGCGTCAATGCTCCAGGGGGGAGGAAGGATTGCATTACCCACTCTGATTCCCGAGAGGTACCCCTGGGCATAAAGAACGGCGCTACTTGCAATGTCATTCCGTTTTCCATCAAGAATCACAAGAAAGCCTCGCTCCTTTGCAAGGCGTATGGTTTCAGAAAGCACTCTTATTCCAGGAACGCCAAGGGCTTCGTAGAAGGCAAGCTGTACCTTAATGCAACCCACTTCTTCTGAGAGTGCCTCAAGGAGCTCGGCTCCAAATGCCAAGACCACGTCTGCAAGTCCCTCAAGACTCACTCTTTGAGGCATGAATCGCCGAAAGAGAAAAGGGGGAAGGAAATCAAAGTGGGGGTCAAGACCAACCACGAGGGGTCCGAACCGGCGCACCTTTTCAGTGACTCTCTCAGCAAAACTCTCCATCCACGATTCTCCTCTCTGCCATGACCACCCTTCCCCCGACGATGGTGTACACTGGCCAGCCCCGAAGGGACCATCCCTGGAAAGGGCAATTCTTGCCCTTTGACTCAAACTGTGCAACGTCTACTTCCCATT
>JACIZN010000159.1 GCA_014359405.1 Candidatus Caldatribacterium sp. | reverse complement strand
ATCCTTGGGAGCCTTACGAGCACCATCGAAGAGGATATCACGGGGCTTAGGGTCATCAAGGCATTTGCGCAGGAAAAACGGGAATTTAAAAAATTCGAAGAAGTCAATGCCAACCTCAGAGAAATCGGAGTAAAAGCCCAAATCTATGCGGGAGTCATGGGTCCCTTGATGAACGTCATCAATAACCTGAGTCTTGCTCTTGTTGCCGGATTCGGGGGATGGTTCGTCCTTCAGGGGATGGGGAGCATTGGAACCATTGCGAGCTTCATCGCCTACTCAAGGCAGTTCACCCGCCCCGTGAGCGAACTTGCCATGCAGCTCAACACCCTCCAGTCAGCCATTGCAGGTAGTGAAAGGGTCTTTGCCCTCCTTGATGAAACACCAGAACCCCCTGATCCTCCCTTGGGCTTGGAACCCCCGACAATTCGGGGAGCCGTGGAGTTCCAGAACGTCTCCTTCTCCTACAAGCCGGGGGTTCCTGTCCTGAAAAACGTGAGCTTCTCCGTCCAGCCTGGACAAGTTGTTGCCCTTGTTGGACCCACAGGAGCAGGGAAAACCACCATCGTCAATCTCCTTGCCCGATTCTATGAACCCGATGAGGGAAGCATCTTCATCGACGGCATCGACATACGAAAGATAAACCGAGAGAAGCTCCGTACCCTCCTTGGCATTGTCCTCCAGGACACATACCTCTTTGCCACCACCATCCGGGAAAACATCCGCTACGGAAAGCCCGGAGCAACCGACCGGGAAGTCGAAGAAGCAGCTCGTCTTGCCGGCGCCGAACATTTCATCCTCAGCCTCCCCCAGGGTTACGACACCGTCCTCTCCGATGGTGGGGAAAACCTGAGCCAGGGGCAGCGGCAGCTCCTTGCCATCGCTCGGGCTTTTCTCATGAATCCAGCCATTCTCATTCTTGATGAAGCCACAAGTAACGTTGACACCCACACGGAGCGCTTAGTCCAGGAAGCCATGCTCCGCCTCATGAGGGGACGGACGACCTTCATCATTGCCCACCGCCTGAGCACCATCCGCAATGCGGACCTTATCCTCGTCATCAAGAACGGGGAAATCGTGGAGAGAGGAACCCACGAGGAACTCCTCAAAAAGAGGGGGTTCTACTACAAACTGTACACGAGTCAAAGAGGGTAAAAAAAACCCAAAGTGATGCTTTAGCTTTACCTCCTCACTGAGCCCATCTTTGCGCTCGCTCTACAGCCCTTTTCCATCCCGCGTAGAGTTCCTTCCGGCGTGACGCATCCATTTTCGGTTCGAAAATCCGGTCTACCTTCCACTGTTTGGCAATCTCGTCTTTGCTCCTCCAGAACCCCACTCCCAGCCCAGCAAGGTACGCTGCACCCATGGCAGTCATCTCGGTTACGACCGGTCGTATCACCGGGACACCCAGAATATCAGCCTGGAATTGCATGAGGAAATTATTCTTCACCGCGCCACCATCAACGCGAAGGGACTCAAGCATCTGACCGGAGTCAGCCATCATTGCCTCGAGTATATCCCTGGTCTGGTACGCCATGGACTCAAGGGTAGCTCGGACAATGTGCTCCCGGGTTGTGCCCCGAGTGATTCCAATGATGAGCCCTCGAGCGTACATGTCCCAGTATGGAGCACAGAGTCCGGTAAAAGCAGGAACAACGTAGACTCCAGCGGTATCCGGAACGGATTGGGCCATTGACTCCGTCTGTGCGGCGTTCTCGATAATCTTGAGTCCATCTCTGAGCCACTGGACAGCAGCACCACCAACGAAGGCAAGCCCTTCTAAGGAATATTCAACCCTCCCTTCGATTCCCCAGGCGAGGTCTGTGGTGAGACCGTTTCGGGAGAGAAGGAACTTTTCCCCGATGTTCATCATGAGGGCAAGGGCTGTCCCATAGGTGTTTTTGGCCATGCCTGGCTTGAAACAAGTCTGGCCGAAGAGAGCAGCCTGCTGGTCTCCCGCCACACCAGAGATTGGAATTTCCTCGTTCTCCAGGACCTCTTTGTTCCTCGCTAAAGCAATGACTCCGCTTGAGGGTTTCGGGGAAGGAAGTATTTCTCGGGGAATTCCAAGTGCGTCAAGGAGTTCCTGGTCCCACTCCAAGGTGCGAACGTTGAAGAGCATGGTACGGGATGCGTTAGAGTAGTCTGTTACGTGAGCTACCCCACCGCTCAGGTTCCACACAAGCCACGAGTCCACACACCCCATGAGAAGTCTTCCTTTTTTGGCAAGGTCCATGGCCTCAGGGACATTTTCAAGAATCCATTTGATTTTGGTGGCTGAAAAGTACGCATCAATGGTGAGCCCCGTCTTTTCCCGAACCTTTTCCTCGAAACCTCGAGCCTTCAGGTCCTCGCAGATTGGAGCAGTCCTTCGGCACTGCCAGACGATAGCGTTGTAGACAGGTTGTCCCGTCTCCCTGTCCCACATAACTGTTGTCTCCCGCTGGTTGGTGATACCGATGCCAGCAATTTGAGAAGGACGTGCTTTGGCTTTCTTCATGGCTTCCCGCATGCAGGCAAGGGTCGTCTCCCAGTACTCGCGGGGATTGTGCTCCACCCATCCGGGGTGAGGGTAAATCTGGGTTATCTCCCGGTACGCGCTGGAGACGATATTTCCCTCCTGGTCAACAAGGATAACTCTCGTTCCCGTCGTTCCCTGGTCAATAGCCATGATGTAATCCTTTACCATTACATTTCCCCTCCCATTCCGTAAGAGTTAGAGGCTCAAAAGGCGCAGCGTCTTTAGGGTTTCCCACATTTTCCGGACCACTCCCACCGCCATAGTAAGTCGGAGACCAAATCTTTTTCCAGATCTCCGCAGAAAGAGAAGTCACCGGAAAGCAGGATGGTTTTCAAGCCGGAAGGACGCGTTTCAAACGCAGTTCTCAAAGCCGAAGCCGGGAAACTATCAGGAGAGAGCAAGAAAAAGCTGAGAGCGACCTCTTCGCCCGTCTTCATCTCGGACTACCACCTGAGGAACCTCTCTTGCTCTTCCGTTATCTGTGAAACGGGGAAGAAAAGAGAATTGAGCCGCACAAGGTACCCTGGGTTATAATAAGGTCTGCCCTAACCACCAAAGCTTCAGCATGAGCTACGCTCTGTCTGGGCTCCGGTAGGAAGCTGATTGCCTCGATTTCTTAAAAGCCATCTACTTGCAAGGCGTTAGTAATTATGAATCCGTCCAGATTATCACCGGATTGGACCACTACTCGCCTCCTGTGACAATCTTTACCGAGGCGCTCGTACC
>JACIZN010000158.1 GCA_014359405.1 Candidatus Caldatribacterium sp. | reverse complement strand
CCAACCAGGGTCCTGCTTACACGCAGCCTCAGGCTACTTTTGCGGTGAAGCTCGACCGTTCTGGGGTTCTCTACGCTACGTCGTACTGTAATATCCACGGTCTCTGGAGGAGCGAGAAAGCCGTTACCGTGCGGTGAAAAAAGGCCCCGGGCTATCCGGGGCCTTAGATGTTTGCAGCCGTGCTCGGAGAGCACCACCACTCTGTAGCTTCTAAAGCGCTTTTTTGGAGTATACTGCTGAACCTTGGAATCTTTGCCCTTGAAGTTCTGGGTGGGATTTTCTCCGGAAGCCTGGCTCTCCTTTCTGATGCCTTCCACAATCTGACGGATACGCTATCCCTTGTTGCCGCCCTTTTTGCCATTCGTTTAGCCCGGCGAAACCGAACGCCTGAGAGGACCTACGGGTACCGGAGGGCGGAGGTTCTGGTTGCTTTTTTGAACGCCCTCTTTCTCTTCGGGGTGAGTGCTTACCTTGGGTACGAAGCTTTAGAGCGCCTCGTCCATCCGGTGCCTCTTGAAACTCGTACAGCTCTTCTTGTTGGCCTTTTCGGTCTTTTGGGGAATCTGGTTTCAGTGGTCCTTCTTCTCCCTTCCTCCCGTGAGAGCCTGAGCGTTCGGAGTGCCTTTCTTCATTTTCTCTCTGATACCCTGTCGTCGTGCGTCGTGGTCTTGGGGATTGTGACGGTAAAGTTCTCCGGTTTTACTACCCTTGATGCTCTCTTGAGCTCTGGCATTATTGCCTTCATCCTCCGGGAGACAGTTCCCCTTTTCCGTGAGACGCTTCGTATCCTCATGCAGGGAACGCCTCTCCATGTGCAGCCAGAACTCGTCAAAGAGCGCTTGGAGCGTATTGAAGGAGTGGACAACGTCCACCATCTCCATGTCTGGTCTTTGAATGAGAAAGAACACTACGCTGAGTTCCACGTGGTGGCAAAATGCACGACTCTTGAGGAAGCAGACGTTCTTCGCGAGAGTATCCTTCAGGTACTCCGTGGAGAGTTTGGCATTCACCATGCGACGATTCAACTTGAGTGCCGTGCCTGTGGTGACCAGGGTCTCATTGTCCAGGAGTAGGACCCTCCGCTTCCCTGAGAATCCTCTGCACTTCTTCCTCGGTGCTCCGCAGGCGTTGCCTCAGGAATGAACAGAGAAAGGTCGCCCGCTGTACTTTGGCGATAAGGGTGTCGATGTCCACCATTCCCTCTTCGAGCTCTCGAACGATTGCTTGGAGCTCTTCAAAAGCTTCCCGATACGTGAGGTTTGATAGGGACATGGCAGTTCTTCACCTCACTTACTACCTCTCCATCGGCAAACCACGTCTCTAAGCGGTCGCCCACCGCACAGTCCTTGGCACTCCGTACCACTTTCCCTTCTTTTAGGGTCAGAGTGTACCCGCGTCGGAGGATGTTCTGGGGGTCAAGAATAAGGAGGGTTCGGATGGTATTCTCAAGGAGAGCAGCTTCTTCTTTGAGGATTTTCTCAAGTACCCTCGTCAGTTTTTCCCAGGTACCGGAAAGGTTCTCAGAGGCTTTTTCAAGGAGGCGCTTCGCGTACTCTTTCGTTTCCCACGAGAACCTTGTGGTTTCCTCTGCGGCATGTCTGAGACCTGCCTGGGTTATTCGCTCAAGGGACCCGAAAAGGAGGGCAAGAGTGTTCCGTTCTTCCTTGAAGAAGCGTTCCAGAATCGTTTGGAGTTTTCTTGAGGCTTCGAGGACAAGGTCATCAAAGGCCTGCATCCGTTCGATGAGGAAATCGGCTACTGCTGTTGGCGTTTTGAGCGAGAGATGGGCCACTGCATCAAGAACGGTCTCATCTTTCTGGTGTCCAATCCCCACAAGAACCGGAAGGGGGAAGGTTGCTATGGCTCGTCCCAAGGTGTAGCTATCGAACCAGTGGAGGTCGGACTGGGCCCCACCACCCCGAAGGATGACAAGGAGGTCGAAGTCTTCGATTCTCCTTTTGACCTCTGCAAGGGCAGAGAGGATGCTTGGCTCTAATTCTTCCCCCTGGACGAAAATTGGAAAGAGTTCCACCAGGAAGCGGAAGCCGTGGGGGTTTTCAGTGAGATGGGTCACAAAGTCTTCAAAACCTGCAGCGTACGGTGAGGAGAGCACTGCGATGCGCTGGGGGACGAGGGGGAAGGGCAAGCAGCGGTTGGCCTCAAGGAGACCTTCCTGGGCAAGGCGGGAGAGCACTTCTTTTCTGTGGCGCATCATCGCGCCGAGGGAGTACTGAGGGTCAATGTTCCGGATATCCAGGGACAAGCCGTACACGGGATGGAAACGGACTTTCACTAAGGCAAGGATTTCCATACCCTTTGCCAGATTCTGGCCAGTTAGGACGCGGAAAGGAGTGGCAATGGCAGGATAGAGGGACGCCCAGATGGTTCCCCGAACTCGGGCTTTGAGCTCTCCGTCCTGCTTTTCTACAAGTTCCAGGTACCAGTGGCCGGATTGGTCACATCGGATGTCAGCAATTTCTGCTGTGACCCAAACTGCAGAAGGGAAGAGAACATCAACAGTCTCCTCGAGTACCCCAAGGAGTTCGGTAAGCGAGAACACTATCCTTTCCATGTCTTTCATTGTACCAGAACTCTTCCTTCTCAAGGAGTGCTTCAGGTATACTTAGGAGCAAAAAACCGAGAAGGGGGGTTTACCATGGGTAAGGGAGACCACCGCACCCGGCGGGGAAAAATCTTCATGGGAACGTACGGAAAGTGCCGGCCCCGCAAGAAGAAAAAGAAAGAGAAGGAAACGGCTTAGTGGTATAATGGAAACATCCTTTTTACGAAGGGAGTGGGAACATGCGCGCTCAGGAGGTTCTGGTGGGGATTACTGTTCTTGCTGTAGTTCTGGGGCTTTTTGGTTGTGGCCCGGGTGGAGGAGGTCCTGGAGCATCGCCTTCACCTTCGCCCTCTCCAGGAGTTACTCAGGCTCCGCAGCTCCTCTCGGTGACTGTTGGGGCTAAAACTCTGGTGAGTGGCGATGCGGTGCAGCCGGGGCAAAGTGTCGTTTTCAGCGGCCAGGGACCTGCAAATGTGCAGATTCGGGTGTACCTTGGGGGAAATCTCATCGGAACAGCTACGACTGGAGCTGCAGGGGACTTTACCTTTACCTGGAACTCAGGAACCACAGAGGGAGCCTTCACTCTTGAGTTCAAAGCCAAGGACCCAGCACTTGCCGAAAGTGCTGCTGCCTCCTTTACCCTTGTTGTCGACGGGACGTCTCCTTTCCTCTCAAGCATCCTTGCCCGGGCCGATGCTCCATTGGGAGCAGCACCACAGATCAAGGTCACTTTCAGTGAACCCATTGTGGTGAACGACATGACACTCTTCACGCTTCCC
>JACIZN010000157.1 GCA_014359405.1 Candidatus Caldatribacterium sp. | reverse complement strand
ACGTACACTTTCTCTGAGGGTGCACCGGAGAGTAAGCTCGGTAACCTTGAGGAAGAGGTGTACCTTGAGGTGAAGTACAGTTTCTAACCCCGGGTGGCGAGATGGAAGAGACGAGGAAGAAGATTCTCGAGGCGGCAAAGAGGGTTTTCGCTGAAAAGAGCTTTTTTGATGCCACCCTTGAGGATGTAGCACGCCTTTCAGGGGTAAAGAAATCCACGATTTACTACTACTTTGAGAGCAAGCTCGACCTTCTCATGGAGGTTGTACGCGAAGTTCTTGAGGAACTCGCTACCGCTTTGGAGAACAATCTCTCAAGGGGAAGTACTCGGGATATCCTCTCAAGGATTGTGGATTGTTACTGTGATTTCTTTTCCCAAAAGAGCGATCTCTTTGTGGCTTTCCAGCGTGCTGCATTCGATCTTTTGTCCCATGAGGAGGCTCACAAGTGCTTTCAGGAAATTGTCCAGAGGCTTCAGGAACTCAGAAGGAAGGTGGCAGAGAGAATCGGAGAAATCACCACGAAGACGGGTAGGAGAATTCCCGGGGATGCCCTCTTTCGGGTTATCGCCTCAAGCATTGGAGGGTATTGTATGGAGGAGCTCAGAGAGGGAAGGACCATAACCGAGGAAGACAGGGAATTCCTCAAAGAGATTTTTACCTCTTTCCTGGTATAGGAGGGCAAGATTATGCGCAAAATCATCGATCTCCGCCGGGATACCATCACGTTACCCACGGAAGAAATGAAGCGATTCGCCTTTCAGGCCCCCTTAGGGGATTCGGTATACGGAGAAGATCCCATGCAGAACGAACTCGAAGCCCTGGCAGCGTCACTCCTGGGAAAGGAAGCGAGCATCTTCCTTCCCAGTGGCACGATGGGGAATCTCGTTGCTCTTCTCGTGCACACGAGTCGTGGTGACGAGGTCATTCTTGAGGAAAATGCCCACATTCGAACCTCAGAAACAGGAGGAATAGGAGCCATTGCCGGACTCATGGTGCGGACAATCCGTGGAGAGGACGGGGTGCCGGATCCCGACGACATCCGTCGGGCAATTCGCCCAAGGGACATCCACTACCCCCGCACCCGCCTGATTTGCCTTGAAAACACTCACTACCGTTACGGAGGGATTGTTCCCCCACTCTCAAAGCTCCGGGCCATTAAGGATCTCGCTGAGAAGGAAGGTCTTCGAGTGCACCTTGATGGAGCACGTCTTTTCAATGCCTCGGTTTACCTTGGGGTTCCTGCAAAAGAGATTGCTGCCTGTGCCGATACAGTTATGGTTTCTCTCTCCAAAGGTCTTGGAGCTCCGGTTGGTTCAATACTTGCCGGCTCTCGTGAGATTATCGAGGAAGCAAAGCGATACCGGAAGATGCTCGGAGGAGGAATGCGCCAAACGGGGTGGCTCTGTGCCTGCGGCATTATGGCTCTTTCTCAAGAGAACATTGCTCGCCTTGCAGAGGACCACGAGAACGCCCGTCTCTTAGCCGAGAGATTGGCCGAAATCGAGGGATTCCATGTGGACCTCTCAAAGGTTCAAACAAACTTTGTTCTCCTTCACATACAGCGCAAAGATCTCAAGGCATCCGTTTTTGCTGCGCTTCTTAAAGAAAAAGGGGTGCTTGTAACCCCGGTTTCAGAAACAGTCGTTCGATTTGTGACCTCTAAGGAGGTCACGCGGGAGGATATCCTCGCTGCAGTGGATATCATTGGGGAGGTACTCAAGCGGTGAAGGAGAAGGTTGAGAGTGTTTTGCAGGATTTCATCCACTTTCTCATCGACTCCTGTCCTCAAAAGGGGTATATACCTCTTGAAGAGTACGTTTTTCAGGAAGATGTAAAAACTTACCTCCGTGACCTTCTCAGCCTTAGGCCCGAGGATATAAGGGTTTTTCTCAGCGGGATGTCGTTTCTTGAGGTGTTGAGAAAGCTCTTTGGGGAACATCTACTCCATTTCTCTTCCCGTACTCTCCTTTGGGTTGCAGAAATTGAGAGGGAGTTCAAGATGCTTCAGGAGACACTTGAATGCAATCACCAAGCGCTCCCTGCCACTTTGCAGGAATGAGCCTTGTTTTCTTCTCCTCGAGGGGTTATAATTCTCTGTAGAACAGAGGTTCTAAAGAGGGGAGCGAGTAGGGGTTTTTAAGGAAGGGGAACTCTTTGGAATTCGTGAGGAAACAAAGCCTTTGGCTTTTCGCATGCGTCCCCGAACCCTTGATGAGGTTGTGGGGCAGCCTCACTTAACCGGTCCTGAGGGATTTCTTCGTCGAATTGTTCAGGCTCGTTTTCTTCCTTCTCTCATCTTCTGGGGTCCTCCGGGAACAGGAAAGACTTCTGTTGCCTTTATTCTTGCCGAGGCGTGTGGGTATCAAATCATTTCCCTCAGTGCTGTAGCCTCTGGGGTGAAGGAAATACGGGAAGCGGTCCAGGATGCAGAGAACACCTTAAAGTTCAAAGGCAAGAAGACGGTCTTTTTTATCGACGAAATCCATCGGTTCCACAAGGGACAGCAGAGCCTTCTTCTCCCTTATGTGGAAGAGGGCATCGTTACGCTTATTGGGTCCACAACTGAAAATCCCTCCTTTGAGATTATTCCTCCCCTCCTTTCGAGGTCGCAAGTTATCCTCTTTCGAAAAATCCCATCTGAGGACCTTATCGCGTTGCTGCAGCGAGCCCTCGAGGAGGAGAGGGGCCTCAAGGGTAAGGCACCACCTTTCGAGGAAGAAGCTCTCCAGTGGATTGCCCATCTTGCCGACGGTGATGCCCGCCAAGCCCTCAATATGCTCGAAGCCGCTGCTCTCCTTGCTCGGGAAGAAAAAAAGAAAGCCGTTGACGTTTCTTTCCTTGAAGCTACATTTCAGCGAACTTCTTATCTCTACGATAAAACAGGGGAAGAGCATTACAATCTCCTTTCGGCTTACCACAAGAGCCTGCGGGGAAGCGACCCTGATGCAGCTTTATACTGGCTTGCTCGAATGCTTGAGGCAGGAGAGGATCCTCATGCAATCCTGCGACGGCTTATCGCTTGTGCCTCAGAAGATGTAGGGAACGCTGACCCCCAGGCGTTGCTCCTTGCCCTTGCAGCAAGGGAGGCTTTCGATTTCCTCGGTGAACCTGAAGGAAGGCTTGCCCTTGCCCAGGCAACGGTGTACGTCGCATGTGCCCCAAAGAGTAACGCCTCGTATCGGGCGCTTCAAGAGGCTATTGAGGATGTGCGAAAGCATGGCTCACTTCCCGTGCCTTTGCACCTTCGGAACGCCCCAACGGATCTCCTCCGCAAAATGGGGTACGCGAAAGAGTACCGGTACGTCCATGACTTTCCGGAAGGGTTTGTAGAGCAGGACTACTTTCCTCAAGCCCTGGGAAAGCGAGTGTACTACCGCCCAACACGTCGGGGCTACGAGAAAATCCTCGCGGAGCGTCTTGCAATTCTTTGGGGAGATCGCAGCGACTTGTAATGTTCCAGAGTTTCGTTCACAAGTCCCTCCTTCTTGTTCTTAGGTGAGTTATCCCAGGGGATATGGGAGATATCCCATAACCTGGAAAGGTGCGAGGATACCCGGTCAAGAACAAGCAC
>JACIZN010000156.1 GCA_014359405.1 Candidatus Caldatribacterium sp. | reverse complement strand
GAGGAGCTCTGTAAGGGCCCTTTTTGTCTCCGTCAGATCCTCTTCGGTTTTCCGAAGGAGCTCCTTCTCCTTTTCCTCTTCCCGGGTCACCCGCGCCAGGAGCTCCGCCACCGAACGCCAGGATGCTTCGAGGGTCTCGTGAATCCGATGTGCAAGCTCAATAGCTTCGTCCTCCTCTGCAAGACGCAGGAGTTCTATTCGCCTCCTCTCTAAACTTGCAATTTGCTCTGCCCGTTCCCTGAGTTCTCGCAAGACCTCTCGAAGCCTTTTAACCCCCTCCAGCCGTCCCTCACGAGCTCTTGATTCCTCTTCAGCCAACCTTAGTTCTCGCTCAAGCGCCGCCTCTTCTTTTCTGAGTCGAGCTGCTTCCCCCTCAAGGTCTTCAGCCTCAAGGAGACGGAGTTTTTCTCGCAGCGGTCCAAGCTCCCCCTCAAGCACCTTAACCCTATCCCGAACAAGCTCCCGCATTCTGTCGAGGATATCAAGACCAAAGAGACTGCTCAAGGTTCGGAAGCGGTCTGCTGAGGAGGCCTCAACAAAAGCCAGCGTCTCCCCCTGAGGCAAAAAGACCGAAGAGCGAAACGTCAGGGCATCACATCCAAGGAGTTCCTCGATGTAAGCGGTAACCCCCTGTTCCCCGGATGCTACCGGCTTCCACCGCTCTCCCTCCCGCTGCTCAAGGTAGGCCGTCCCTCCCTGCTTCACCGAGTACTCCCGGGTAACCCGGAATTTCCTTTCTCCAAGGAGGAACTCAAGTTGCACCCGGAGGGCTTTGTCGGGACTCCCCCGATGGATGAGCCCCTTTTTCCCTCGCTCGGTCCGAATTCCCCTGCCGTACAGGGCAAAGTACATGGCTTCAAGGAGGGAGGATTTTCCGGCTCCGTTGGGTCCCACAATGACAAAGAGGTTTGAAGGAAACTCAAGCTCAACTCTCTCAAGCCCCAGGAAACGTTCAAGCCTGAGATACAGGGGTCTCATTGCTCTTCTCCCTCAAGAACTCTGTGGTAGTACGCTTCAAAAAGTTCCACCACTTCCCTGGAAAGGTTCTCTTCTTCCGCAAAACGGGCAAAGAGCTCCGGCAAAGCCGCAACATCAACCGATGCCTCTACTGCGCTCTTTTCCTCTTCCTCCCAAATGGCTTCAATCACCACGATTTCGAAGCGCTCACCCCGAAGACGCTTGAGCTCGGCCATCCACTCCGGGGAGAGAATTTCCCCCCGAACCCGGAGACGAACGTAGTTGCGCCGGCTGTTGCGGAGCTTTTCTTCCACGAGACGACGAACTTCCGAAACTCCAAGGGGCCGCTCAAGATCGATGCTCAAAAGGGATGAGGTCTCGAGGAATACCGGATGCACCCTCGGCTGCTCACCGGGAACAAGTTCAGCAAGGACAAAGCCACCCTTATCCCCAGGATTCCTGAAATTGTCCGGGACAAGGGACGAAGGGTAACAGAGGGTAAAGGGACTCTCAAGAAGGGTATAGCCATGGAGATGCCCCAAAGCACCGTAGGAGAAACCATGAGGGAAATCGGCCCTTTTGATAAACACTTCCCGAGAAGCGTTAGCCTCCGCGTAGAAAGCGAGCTCTTCCACCGTCAGGTGCCCAAGGAGAATGTGGAAGTGGCGGGGATTGAAGGATGCTACCCACCTCTGCATGGTCTGCAAGAGATGCCTTTTAGCCTGTTCCTGAACCCTCTCCCCTGGATGATCCCCCAGGAACCGGGAAATGGGTATGTACGGGATTGGGAAAATCGTCACCTCAAGCTCCCCAAAGTCCCGGGGCATCATGTCCCGAATGACCGTAACTCCTTGAGGGAACACCTTCCGCAGAGCTTCTACAGCGTACCAGTCGTGGTTTCCGATAATCCAGACAAAAGGAGCAATACGGGAAAGCTCCGCAATAGCCTCTGCAGCAAGCTGAATCGCCTCTTTTGGGGGATGGTAGTACTGGTGGAAGAGGTCTCCAGCGTGGAGGATGAGGTCTACCTTTTCTTCCTGCGCAACTCTAAGGAGTCGCTCGAGGCACTCCTTTTGCTCCTCGAAGCGGTCAACTTCCCGATAGCTCCTCCAGGAAACGAGCCCCAAATGCCAGTCCGCAGTGTGAAGGATTTTGAGTGGCCTCATCTTCTTCCCACCAGGATATTGTACCAAACTCTACGGTGCCCTGTATAATAAGGGCATGCGTGGAAACAGGGCCTATTTTCCGATTCTCGGCGTCCTCGTCTTTTGGGGGCTCTCCTGGCCTCTGACGAAAATGGCTCTTGGGTACATGTCCCCCTATACCCTCTCTTTCTTTCGTTTTGCCACGGGAGCCGTCTTTTTTCTTGCCCTTACCCGGAGAATCCAGGTAACACCAAGGATTGTTTTCGGCGCCCTTCTCAACGGGGTCTTCTTCGTCACCATGGTGAACTTTGCCGTCCAGGCTTCCCAAAACCCGGGTTTAGCCTCAACTCTTGTGTACACCCAGCCGCTTTTCGTGGCCCTTCTTGCGATTCTTCTTGCCCAGGAAACCCTTCGATTCCTCCAGGGTGCAGGCATGCTCCTCGCCTTTGCAGGTATTCTCATTTCTGCCGGGAGCGTCAACTTCGACCGAGGGTCCCTTCTTGCCATCGCCTCAGGCTTTCTCTGGTCTTTGGGAATCCTCTACTACCGAAGGTACCTCAAGGAAGAGAATCTCCTCGCTTTCAACACCTCTTTGAACCTCTTCTCCACCCTTGCCCTTCTTCCTCTTGTTCTCTCTGAGAAGCACTTTGTTCCTACCAAAGAAGCCTTCTTCTGGGGTTTTTCCACTGCCTTCTCTGCCCAGGTCGTGGGATTTTTCCTGTGGTTTTTGAGCCTCAAAACCCTTGGAGCAGTGACTTCTGGCACCTTTTCTCTCCTTGTTCCTGCCTGCGCTTATCTTTTCACCTACGCCATCATGGGACGAGCGCCGACACCCGAGCAAATTCTCGGTTCCTCCCTGGCGCTCCTTGGGGTCTTCCTGAGCCAGGTACGGAGAGGGAGTTCTTGAAACTCCACACTACAGGCCATGGTATAATGACCTCAAAATGACACGCGAAGACAAAGACCTCTTGGAAAAAGTCAAAGGCGTCCTTCTCCTCCATGAAGAAATTGTCTTTGCGTATCTTTTCGGATCTTTCGCCGAAGGGAGTAGCTACCGCGATATTGACATAGCGGTGTACTGCGACGACAAAAGCCCTCTGGTCCATGCTCCCCTCTATGATGTTGAGCTCTCACGGGAACTCGAAAATGTCCTCCGCATTCCGGTCGATGTTGTGGTCCTCAATAACGCCCCTGACTACATCGTATACCGCGCCTCTCGGGGTATTCTCGTTAAGGACACGAACGAGAACCTCCGGTTCGATTTCCTTCTTCCCCGCCTAAAAAAGTACCTGGACTTCCAAGAGTTGTTGAAAAAGTACACCCAGGAGTTCAAGGATGCCTGTAGATAAAGAGAGAGTCCTTCGTCTTTTGGGCGAAATCAGGAAAGCGCTTGGCGTTTTGAGAGAATTCCAAAAAGAAGAAAAAGAAAGAGTACTGGAGTACCCCGGAGAGCTATGCTGATATATTCTGACTCTTGCTGCCTACGGATTCTCCACCACTCC
>JACIZN010000155.1 GCA_014359405.1 Candidatus Caldatribacterium sp. | reverse complement strand
ACCGGGAAGTCCTCCATGGGAGAGTGGTGAAGCTCATGGACCTCTTGAAACGGGCTGGAGTGGAGCGTATGGCCATTGCCACCCAACCGGGAGAGGAGGAGTAGGGTGGTTTTCAACGAGAGGCGTGTGTGGTCTGTGTCTTTTGTGATTTCTGTTGCTATCAATATCGCGTTTCTTGCGGTTTTCTCCTTCTGGCTTTTATCCATCCGGGTGCCGAAAATAGAGGAAAAGCCTGTGGTGGTAGAACTTATGGAAATTCCCGCAAAAGAGGCCCCTCAAGGTACCACTCCTCGGGAGGTAACCCGGGCGGAGCTTCGACCTCCTGAAGAGCTCAGGACCGAGGAGTCCTTGCAACCACAGGTACAGAGCGAGTTAGCCGCAAAGGTGGAGACAGAGCGGCAGCAAGTTCGCCTTCCCAAACCTCCGGTGGATCTTCCGAAAGTTGAGAATCCCCTTGGAGAAGCTGCTCCCTCTGGGGAGAAGATTTTCACCCCTGGGGAGGAGCTTGAGGTAGAGGAGAGAATGCGGTGGGAAGGTCCTGAGGCAGAAGCAACCCTTCGTGGTCTCTTTGAGGAAAAAGGAAGGTCAAACCTTCTTGCGGATCTTGCCGAGGAAGGCCTCACAAGGAGCGAAGGCCTGGTTGGGGAGACGCTGGCAACAGGAGAGCTCACTCCTCCGGAAGGCGCCTTTGAGCGTCGTTCTCCCTTCACTCGGAGACCCTTTGCCTTCGCCATCGAAAATACTCCCCAAGCTCGCCCTCAGTATGGGCTGAGCCGGGCAAGTGTGGTCTACGAGATGCTCACCGAAGGTGGTATCACTCGATTTCTTGCTGTTTTTGAGCCTCAATCCCAGGGACGTGTGGGACCGATTCGCAGTGCTCGTCCGTACTTTGTCCTGAAGGCTTTTGAGCACGATGCGGTTCTCGTGCACAGTGGGGGAAGCGTAGAGGCTTACTCGTACCTTCGGGAGCTTGCCGTCGACCATATTGACGAGCAGAAGAATTTTCGTCCCTTCGAACGGGTTCGGGATCGTCGTCCACCACACAACCTCTACGTGCTTTTCCCAAGTCTTCTTGAAGAGGCTCAGCTTCTTGGCCTTGCTCGTCCGGTACGTTCGGTGACTTTTTCCGTTCTTCCTCCGGGAGAAAGCCCGCAAGGGAAGGATGCGCCTCAGGTTGAAATCCGGTATACTCGGGATTACCGAGTTCGATTCACCTACGATTCAGAACGTCGGGTGTACTTCCGTTCTATCAACGGGGAACCCCATCGGGATGGGGAGACGGGGCTGCAGCTTTTCTGTGGAACGGTGATTGTTCAGGTTGCAGAGCACAGGGTTAAGGATGCAGAGGGGAGGGTTGAAATTCGCTTCATCGGGAAGGGCTCAGGGTGGATGTTCCTTGGAGGAAAGGTGGTTCCCATTACCTGGGAGAAGAAGAGCATGAGGGATAAGACCCATTTTTACCTTCCCGATGGAAGAGAAGCAAGAATTGCTCCAGGTCCAGTTTGGATTGAGGTTGTAGATTCCCAGGAAAAGGTGGTGTTCTGATGCACCGTGTTCTCTTTTCTATCGGCCACTTTCCGGTGTACTCATACGGAGTGCTCCTTGGTATTGCTTTCCTTGTGGGTATCCTTTTTGCCGTTCGGAGGGCTCCCCGGTTTGGCATTCTCCCTGAGAGCGTGGTGGAGGCGGCATCGCTGTGCATTATCGGGGCCATCCTGGGATCAAGATTTGCCTATGTCCTCCTTCACTTTGATTACTACCGACACTACCCCCTCCACATACTCTCCTTCCGTGAGGGGGGGTTAACGTTCTACGGTGGGGTCGCGGGAGCCATTGTGTTGACCGTGCCGTACCTCTACCACAGGCGGTACAAGCTCGCGGCTTTTTTTGATCTTTTTGCTCCCCCTCTTGCCCTGGGGTACGCCATTGCTCGGGTTGGCTGTTTCCTCAACGGATGCTGCTATGGGCGCATCTCGCCCTTTTCTTTCTTTCCTCTCGGTGTAAAGTTTCCAGACCTTGAAGGATTCCGCTACCCTACGCAGGTGTACGCCATTGGGTACTCGCTCATCATCTTCCTCATTCTCCTTCGGATTGAGAGAGCGCGGCATTTCCAGGGAGAGCTTTTCCTTGACTACCTTGTCCTTTACGGAATAGCCCGATTCCTCATTGAGTACCTTCGGGATGAGCCGTTCTCTGTCCTTGGGTTTCTCACCCTGGGACAGGCTGCATGCCTTGGCATCATTCT
Organism: Candidatus Caldatribacterium sp.; assembly: GCA_014359405.1. Taxonomy (NCBI): domain Bacteria; kingdom Pseudomonadati; phylum Atribacterota; class Atribacteria; order Atribacterales; family Candidatus Caldatribacteriaceae; genus Candidatus Caldatribacterium; species Candidatus Caldatribacterium oleiphilum. Next base: position 1,370 of record JACIZN010000155.1, on the reverse strand, counting down.
CTTTGCCCTTGTTCTGAAAGGGGTGCTCAGAAGACGTGTCCAGCCGTCGGCCTGAAGAGCTCCTCGAGGCGTTTCTGCACTTCCTTTTCTGGGAACAGCGGGTGGCCGAGAATACGGTTCTTGCGTACCGTCAGGACATCACGAGCTTCCTCCGCTTCCTCAAGGAGCGTGGAGTGGAAGACTTTGCCGACGTGGACCTCAGCACCCTTGAGGCTTTCGTAGCGCATGAGTCCCAGGCGGGCCTGAAGCCGGCAACCCTTGCGCGCCGCATCTCTGCGCTCCGCACGTTCTTTCGCTTCCTCGTTCGGGAAAAGGTCACCCGGGAGAATTTGGCAAAACTCCTCGATGCTCCTCGCATTCAGAGGCGTCTCCCCGAAGTGCTCACGGTTGCAGAGGTGGAAGCGCTCATTTCTGCCTGTGATACGAGGACACCTTACGGAATTCGGGATCGGGCCATACTTGAGCTCATGTACTCGAGTGGTCTCAGGGTGAGTGAGGTGGTTCTCCTTGAATTCCAGCACCTTGATCTTGAGGAGCAGATGCTCCGGCTCTGGGGGAAGGGCTTCAAGGAACGTATCGTTCCTTTTGGGGAAAGGGCAAAAGAGGCACTCCTTGCGTACCTTAAGGGTGCCCGGCGTTTTCTCCTCAAAGGCAGAAGGAGCAAGTACATTTTTATCAGCGGTCCCACCGGGAAACCACTGAGCCGCCAGAGCGTCTGGAACATGGTGAAGCGATACGCTCTTCAGGCAGGTATCACGAAGCACATCACTCCCCACACGCTCCGCCACACCTTTGCAACACACCTTCTTGAAGGGGGTGCAGAGCTCCGGGTGGTCCAGGAGTTCCTTGGGCACAGTGATATTGCAACGACCCAGGTGTACACTCATGTCAACAGGAAATTCCTGCGTGAGTCTTACGAACGAGCATTCCCGAGAAAGTAATTGGAGGTGGTGAGGATGGAACTTCGTAAACAAATCGAGGAGAGTGTTCGGTTCATTCAGGAGAGGATTCGTTTTACCCCTCGTATCGGCATTATCCTGGGAACAGGACTTGGGAAACTCGTGGACGAGGTGGAGATTGACCGGGTTATCCCGTACGAGGAGATTCCCCATTTCCCGGTCTCTACCGTTGAAACACACCGGGGAAATCTCGTTCTCGGTTTCCTCTCGGGAAAACCCGTTGTGGTCATGCAAGGGCGTTTCCACTACTATGAAGGGTATACCCTGCAGCAGGTGACCTTTCCGGTACGGGTTATGAAGGGTCTTGGGGCGGAAGTGCTCATTGTGAGCAATGCGGCAGGAGGTCTCAACCGGAACATGCGTCGTGGGGACCTTATGATTATTACCGACCACATTAACCTCCTTGGGGAT
>JACIZN010000154.1:2667-3616 GCA_014359405.1 Candidatus Caldatribacterium sp. | reverse complement strand
TTGGTCTTTTGAGTGTTTTGCTCTTCCTTTTTGCTCCCTCACCCCTTGCCCACAAGACTTCCGGTGCCCTGAGTGGGGCACTCTTTGGGCACGCTCTCGCCTGCCGAACCCAGTTCAAAAAGAGACCTTTTCTACCAAAGGAGTACCTCGCAGGAGTGGGAGGAGTTGCGCTCCTTTACCTTGGAGGGAAGGTTGTACCTTTTGAAGGCTCCTTCTGGCTCTGGGTGCGATACTTTGCTCTGACCTTCTGTGCAACTTTTGTTTTCCCTGCCCTCTTGCGTTCCCAAAGCCATGATCCTCGTTGTCACACCCAACCCTTGCCTTGACAAAACTCTCTTTGTGGATGTCCACAAAACCGAGGGACGGGTTGAGGTCCTTCGGGTGAGCGAAATCGCCGGAGGAAAAGGCTCAAATGTTTGCCGGGTCCTCCGGGAACTCGCAGTCCCCTGCGTTCACCTTCTCCCCCTTGGGGGCTACACGGGGAGGCGGGTCTTTGACCTCCTCGTCGAAGAGGGTATCGAGACCGTTCCGGTATGGGTCCGTTCTCCAACCCGAGTAGTGACAACCGTCGTGGACAAAGCATGGCGCCAGATTGTGTATTTTGAGCCTCCTCATGAGATGAACTCAGAGGAGAAGGCGGAATTTCTCGGTACACTTGAAACTCTCCAGGAAAAGGCGGCGATGGTTCTCCTTTGTGGCAGCGTGCCCCCGTCTTTCCCGGAATTCCACGCCGAAGCACTCCTCCGTTGCCAAGGGAAAAAGGTCATAATCGACGGGAGGGGAAGGACTCTTCGCGAGCTCCCCTCTCCTCCTTTCGGAATAAAAATGAACCAGGAGGAGGCTGAAATCACCTTTGGAAAACCCCGGAGAAACCTTGCGGGCTGGGAAGAATTCTTCACCTTCTTCTTTACCCAGGGGATAGAGAGTGTTATACTCACCTTGGGGAAGA
>JACIZN010000154.1:0-2657 GCA_014359405.1 Candidatus Caldatribacterium sp. | reverse complement strand
AAAAGTGCAAACAGTGAATCCAGTAGGCTCTGGAGATGCTTTCCTTGCCGGCTTCATTTACGGTCTCATCTGCCACGGGTCCCCCAGGGATGCCCTGCGTTTTGGGACTGCTGCGGGAGCCTGTAACGCCATGGTCTGGGAGGCGGGAAAGGTGGAGTGGCAGACTTTTTCCTCTCTGGCGGAGAGGATAGAGGTTCACCAGGGGAAGAGTCTCGCAGAGGTGGGAAGGAGCGTTCTCCTGTGAGGCGTATTGGAGTTATCCTTGAGAACGAAAGAGGCGAAATTCAGGCCGTAAGCGAGGAAGTCTTTTCCCTCCTCGGCCTTCCCACGAAGGACACTTCAGCACTTAAGGAAAAGCTCTCCCAGGTCGAGCATCTCGTCCTCCCCCTCATGGAGGGAGAGAGAATCGTTGGGAAAGCAGTCATCCTCTGGGAAGGATGGCACCTTGAAGACCTCAAGAGGTGCCTGGAGGAGCGGAATCTCTTCCTCACCATTATCAACGCCATCCCCGACCACATCTACGTCAAGGATAGGAATCATCGCTTCCCCTTTGTGAACGAGGCCGATGCCCGGCACCATGGGTTTTCCTCTCCTGAGGACATGATTGGCAAAACGGATTTCGACCTCCACCCTGAGGAAATTGCAAAGCACTACTTTGAGGAAGAGGAAGAACTCCTTCGGACCGGAAAACCCATATGGAACGATGAGCGGGAGGTCTTCGATTTCTCCTTGGGAGTGCGACGAAAGATCTGGATTGCCACGAACAAGGTTCCTCTCCGCAACGAAAAAGGAGAAATCGTAGGAATCGTCGGGGTCAACCGGGATATCACCGAACAGAAGAGAGCAGAGGAAGCCCTGAGAGTCTCAGAGAAGGAAAAGATTCTCATCCTCGATACCCTCGAGGACCAGGTGGTCTACTACGAAGCCGGCCCGAGAATCGTTTGGGCCAATAAGGCGGTATTCCGGAATTTCGGCTACAAACCAGAAGAAATCGTTGGACGGTACTGCTTTGAGGTCTTCGAAAAGCGTGGCAGCCCCTGTCCAGGGTGCGCTACCGTTTTGGCCTTTGCAAGCGGAAAACCCGAGGAAGCAGAGGTTGTATCCCATGACGGGAACATCTGGCACCAGAGGGCGTATCCAATCCTCAATGAGGAAGGCCGAGTGTTCCGGGTGGTTACGATTTCCTCAAACATCACCGCCAAGAAGAAATCCGAAGAACGCATCCTCTATCTTACTTTCCATGACCCGCTCACCGGCCTCTACAATCGACTCTTCTTCGATGACGCCCTCAAGCGGCTCGATGTTCCAAGGCAACTCCCCTTAAGCGTTATCATGGCTGATGCGAACAATCTCAAACTCGTGAACGACGCCTTCGGACACCACAAAGGAGACGAGCTTCTCAAAAAGGTGGCAACCATTCTCTCCCGTTCCTGCCGGAAGGAGGATATCGTCGCCCGCTGGGGCGGGGACGAGTTCGTCATCCTCCTTCCCCAAACCCCCTTCGCTGCCGCCCAAGGTGTTCTTGAGCGAATCCGAAAGCTCTGCACGGAAGAGTTCAAAAGAGAGGAGGGATTCCTCCCCGTGAGCATAGCCCTGGGCCTTGCAACCAAGGAGAGAGAAGATGAGGACATCGGTACCATCCTCAGCGAAGCAGAAAACCGCATGTACCGGAACAAACTTGCCGAGAAACAGAGCTCCCGGGCGACACTCATTCTTGCCCTTGAGCAATCCCTTCGGGAAATTCCCGGAGAAATGGAAACGCACCATGAGCGGATGCGTTCTCTTGCCCGAAGGATGGGAGAAACCCTTGGCCTCTCGGTTCCAGAGCTTGACGCCTTGGATCTCCTTGTCCGACTCCATGACCTTGGGAAGCTCGCCATTCCCCGGGCCATTCTCGCCAAGGCAGGGTTCCTCACCGAGGAGGAATGGGAGGAGATCCGCAAACACCCCGAAATCGGATACCGTATTGCCCAGGTTCTTCCGGAGCTCCTCCCGGTAGCTGAAGGAATCCTTGCACACCACGAGCGCTTCGATGGAACCGGCTACCCCCGGGGACTCAAGGGAGAGGAGATACCCCTTCTTGCCCGCATCATCGCCATCGTTGACGCCTTTGTGGCGATGACAAGCGATCGCCCGTGCCGAAGGGCTATGCCAAAAAACGAAGCCATTAAGGAAATCACAAGAAACGCCGGCACTCAGTTTGATCCAGAGCTCGTCCAGGTATTCCTTAAGATTCTGGAAAAAGACGAGGAACAGCCTCCCCGTACCCAACGCAGGCACCCCTGAAACAAAGGGTTCGGAACCGATAGCTACGTTAGCCTCTTGAGAACCGCTTTCTGGATAACCGAGAAGCGATCTTTTTTGCCAAAATCCTCGTAAAGACTTTGGGTAAGCGATCCGCGCGGATAGGTAGTGTCTCAGGAAGTGTGTCTGTGGGGCAGCATGGTAGCCTTCCCAAGGGAAAAGACTTTCGAAAGGAGGAAAGCTACCATGCAGAAGGAAACACGTGACGAGATCGTGAAGGCGTTTGCAGAGGAGCTCAAGGTGATGGTCCGGAACCTTTTGGAGAACCTCATGCGGGAGGAGCGGGAGATCTATCTCGGGGAGCACCCTACGAAGGCGAACGGGTACTACACTCGAGATCTCTTCACCCTCGC
>JACIZN010000153.1 GCA_014359405.1 Candidatus Caldatribacterium sp. | reverse complement strand
AAGAGGAGGTTGTAGTGACGGTACTCCTCAGAGGCCAGGAAATCGAGGAAATCCTGTGCGTCTTTGTCCTCAACCTCTCTCTTCTTCTCGGCGTAGAACTTGTGGGCCTTGGACTCAAGGTCCATGGCAGTCTTTAAAACGTCAAACTCTTCACTTGTTGGAGGGATGAGTTCCTCAGCATGCTTCTGAGCTTCGGTAAAAATGTTCTCGAAATACTCCTGAGTCGATTTACGAATGCCACCCCAGCTCTCAAAGACGAACTGTTCACCTTTTCGGATGCGCTCGTATCCTTGCTGGATCCGTTCAATATGAATGAGCTCTTCATCTGCCAGGCGCTTCAGAACCTCCTTGCTCAAAGCGTTAACCACCCGGGAAACCCCGTCAAGATAGAATCTCCGCCCGTCCTCTTCCATTTTAAGGGCAAACTCAAAAATAGCCTCAAGCGTCACAGTATCGCCTCCTTTTCGTGTCACCTGCTTCTTCTCCCCTTTCCAACCATTCCGTAACTTGTTTTATTCGCAGCTCGTTGATAGAATATTCCAAAAAGGTAAGAGGAGGAAAGAATGCACGAGCTGCCTCTCAAATGCAAGCAGTGTAAAACCCTTATCGGTCCTGAAGATGTGACCGAAATAGGCATTTACAAAATACCGGCGTATCGTGGTCTGGCGTACATCCGTTACATTTGCCCCTATTGCCGTGATTTCGGAGAGGTAACCTTTAATCTCGAAAAGATCGAGGACGTAGCCAGAATCCTAAGGAAAGGGAAAAAGGAGTCTCCTCGCGGCCAGATCACCATCGATGAGGTCATCGAGTTCCATAGAGAACTCGAAAAGCTGAAGAATGCAGACTTTCTCAAGGATGTCTGAGGTGCGTATGGTGCGAACAAAAGAGGAACAAAAGAAAATCTTCCAGGAACTCCTTACCCCGGAGCTTCCAGCTCTTTTCCGCACGGCCCTTCGCATGACCCGAAATCGTGAAGACGCCGAAGACCTCGTGCAAGAGGCTGTGACCAAGGCTTTTGCAGCCTTTGATCGTTTCGAAGAAGGAACGAACTTCCGAGCCTGGATCTTCAAAATCCTCACCAATACCTTTATCAACGACTATTATCGTCTCCGGGATCGGCAAAAAGTCCCCTCTCTTGAAGAGATGGAAGAAGAAACCTCCTTCCAGCCTCCCTTCGAGGGGATAACTCCTGAAGAAGCACTCCTTAATACTCTCACCCGGGAGGACATCCTTCGAGCCATAGAATCCCTGCCGCTTGAGTTCCGTGCGGTAGTTGTTCTCACCCTTGTCGAGGGATTTTCTTACAAGGAAACGGCAGAAATCCTCGACATTCCCATCGGCACCGTTATGTCTCGCCTCCACCGGGGACGGAAACTTCTCCAGAAACTCCTTTGGGAATACTCCACCAAGAAAACCTCCCTTGAAAAGGAGAATGAGAAAGGATGGACTGCAAAGACCTTGTAGAAAAGCTCTACTTCTACCTCGACGGAGAGGTCCTTACCGAGGAGGAACGAAAAGCCATAGAGGAGCACCTGGAGCTCTGCCGGAAATGCTGTGAACGGTATGAATTCGAACGGTTGCTCTGGGAAATGGTTCGTTACAACGGAAGAAACGATAGCGTTCCAGAGGCACTCATCAGCCGCATAGAAAGTGTCATCGCCCAGTTCTGAGGTGAGTCTATGGAGGGCATAGAGCGTTTGACTAAGGCCCTGGTAGAGAATTACCGCAAAACTCCACGCATTACCTGCAGCGAAGAGCGGGAATTCCCCTCTCGGGAGAACGTCATCCGAATAACGGAAGAACTCCGGGAACTCCTTTTTCCGGGATACCTTGGAAATACCCGTCTCTGTTGGGCCAACGTGGAGTACGTCGTGGGATGCAAACTCAGCCGGCTCTTCGTAGAACTGCGGCGAGAAATTGAGAAAGCCCTTCGCAGCGATCCCAAGGCCCTGGAGGGTACTCCCTTATCCTGTGAGGAGCGAGCACATCAGGAGACGGAGCGCTTTTTTGAGAAACTTCCCCTCATCCGGGAAATGCTTGACGAGGATGTCCAGGCTGCCTTCGATGGAGACCCAGCGGCAAAAAGCATCGAGGAAGTTATCTTGAGCTATCCCTGTGTCATTGCCATCTCCATTTACCGCATGGCTCACGAACTCTTCGTTCAGGGCATTCCCCTCATTCCGAGAATGATGACCGAGTACGCCCACAGCATCACCGGCATCGACATCCATCCCGGGGCAAAGATCGGTCGCAGCTTCTTCATCGATCACGGAACCGGAGTGGTTATCGGCGAGACCTGTGAAATAGGGGACAACGTGAAGATCTACCAGGGTGTTACACTGGGTGCTCTCTCCTTCCCAAAAGACGAGCGGGGAAAAATCATTCGGGGAAAGAAGCGTCACCCAACCATCGAGGACAATGTGACCATCTACGCTGGAGCAACAATTCTTGGCGGAGAAACAATTATTGGAAGTGGAAGTGTTATTGGAGGGAACGTCTGGCTCACGCACTCCATCCCTCCGAACACGAAAGTTGTCATTGAGGAACCACGCCTCAGGATCCTCGAGAACCGACCACGATGAGCTTTCTCGTACACTTTGTGTTCTTCCTTGCCCTTGTGGTCGTTGGTATTCTCCTGCCTCGTTCTGTTTCTTTTGTTGTCGGCATAACCTGGCTCTCCATCTTTGGGTACACAGTTTTCCGGTTTGCGCGTTTCTCTTACCAGAGAAAAGCCTCTCTTTTTCGAAGCCTCGGTTACGGACTTGTTGCCGCCTTCCACTTTCCCGTGTTTTTCTGGAAACTGCAGCCGAGACTCGAACTCACTCCTCAGGAGAAAGCACAGTTTCTTGCCCGTTCTCGAGCAATGACCCGGGTTTCTCGACCCAGTTCGCTCCTTTGCCCCTACTGCCAGGTAGAAATCCCGGAAGTTCTCAAGGTGCTTCCGAATGAATCTCTTGGAGTGCGGAAAAGACCTGTGGTGTGTCCCCGCTGCCAGACCCGTCTTGACTGCTGTCGTTTCTGTTCCTTCTTCGAACCGGGGAGGAGTTTCTGGGGTGAAGACATCACTTCCGGACGTTGCAGTGTCATAAAAAAGCATCAAGATGTGGAAGCCATCTGCGACCCTTCTGTGGCACGGAAGCTCAAAGAAATGGGATGGCATGCCCTCTATGCTGGGCTTGCCATCCCCGATTCATTTTCGCCTCCAGACGAGTGCCGGAGCTTCCAATTCGACGAACGAAGGACCCTCTCTGAAGGCATTCCCTACATGGGAAAGGAACGGGTGCTTCTTTTGCGCTTCGAAGAGGAAATCTACTCCCAGCCCTCTTCGAGCTCTCTCTCCGGCTGAGCGGCAGAAGATGCAAAATCAAAACCCAAGAGGCTGCTCATCTCGTTGTTGATTTCCTGGAGGAGAGAGACAAGGCGATCCTGAGCCTGAAAGTAGGCAAGGATGACCGGGTTCGAGAGGGCTTCCTGGCGTGCTTGCTCGATACCGACAAAATCCTCGTCAACGAGATCCCTCTGGAGAGCAATACGACTCAGGGACCTCTGTTCTTCTTCAAGACGCTCAAGAAGCCGCAAGGCCTCGGTATCTCTCGAGAGCAAGGATCGGGTATTCTCAAAATCCTGAAAGGGCTGCGTGCAAACAATCTGCTCCACAAGTGACCGAATGGCA
>JACIZN010000152.1 GCA_014359405.1 Candidatus Caldatribacterium sp. | reverse complement strand
GCAGGCAATCAGGTACTCGGCACCTTTTGCAAAATGGGGAGCAAGCTGCTCCGGCACCACCATGTACCCGACCCGCCATCCCGTGAGGGCATAGGTCTTCGAGAAGGAGAAGATGGTCACAAGGCGCTCCGGGTTCACGGAGCGGAAAAGCCCCAGGTGCTCGCCTTTGTAGATGTACTTTTCGTAAGCTTCGTCAGAGATAACGAGGAGGTTGTGCTCTTCTGCAAGGCGGGCGATTTCCTCAAGGACCTCGGCAGGAAAAACGACCCCGAGAGGATTAGATGGGGAGTTTACGAGAATCGCCTTCGTCTTTGGAGTGATGCACTTTCGGATTTCTGCAAAGTCGGGGAGGTAGTCATTCTCCGGTCGGAGGTGGTAGTGAATGGCTCTCCCTCCACAGAGAGAAACCTGGAAGAAGTGGTTCGTGAACCCTGGGTCGGGCACGAGTACCTCATCCTCGGGCTCAAGAATGGTCCGGAACACGGTGACCGTTCCAAAGAGTGATCCTGGTAGGACAATGATTGCCTCCGGAGACACATTCCAGTTCTTTTCTCTCCTGAGTTTCTCGGCTATCTTTGCCCGAAGGGTTGGAATGCCCACCGTGGGTGTGTAACGGATTTCTCCCTGGAAGAAGAAATCTTTGAGTCTCTCAAGGATGGCCGGAGGAGTGGGAAAGTGGGGCTCACCCATTTCTAAGCGGATTGTCCCGGGAATCGAAAGGGCCATGCCCATGAGCTCCCGGATGCCAGAGCGGGGGAGCTGGGAGATGCAGTCAGGAACGCAAATCATCGAGACTCCTCCTCTGTTTTTGCCGTATTATACCATCGCCTGTGGCTTGCAAAAGGAAAGGGTATTGGGTAGAAAAAAGAGTATGGCAGCGACACTTCTTCGCATGGTCAGAGAGTTTGCGCAGAACTTTGGGGAACTCGCTCTCCTTTTTCTCGGGATTTCCTTTGCCTTAGAGTGGGTTCTCCTCTTTTTCCCGGAACGGCGTATTGAAGCCATACTCCTTCGGCATCGCTCGCCTTTTCTGAGCAGCCTCCTCTGACTCCTCTCTGCTCCTACTCAAGCGTCCCCCTGGCAATTGCTTTCTTGCGCTTTGGGATTCCCTTTGAGGCCGTTGCTTCCTTTCTTTTCGTTTCCCCTCTCCTCAATCCCATTCTTGCCTCGTTCCTCGTCACTCTCTTTGGCTGGCAGAAGGCCCTCCTCTATGTCGCACTCGTCTTCTTTCAAACGGTGCTTTTAGGCTACCTCATCTCCCGGATTTCGAAGACTTTTTGGATTCGGGAAGGGTTTACCACCTCGGTGTTTTTGGAAAACACCAAAAGTGCAAGAGGCAATCTTTCCGAAGAAGTACGACGCATCCTCCTCGGAATAGGGGAATTGGCGCGGGGCATCCTCCCCTTCCTTGCCCTTGGGAGTGCCCTGGGAGTCCTGGTGGAATTTTTCCTCCCCCAGAACCTCCTCCTTCGCGTCTTCTCCCCTCAGGACCCCTCTGGAATCTTTTGGGTTTCCCTCCTTGGAATTCCCCTCTATCTCCGCGGGGAATTTGTTCTCCCTCTTGGGAAGGCGCTCCTTGACAAAGGCGTGAATTCCGGTATCATCGTGGCCTTCCTCGTGAGCGGGGCAGGAGGAGTGAGCATTCCAGAGCTTGCTCTCCTCCTTTCCGCCTTCCGCTGGCGGTTTGTAACTGTATTTGCTCTTCTTATCTTTCTCCTTGCCTTGGAGATGGGATTTGTGTTTTTCATCGTTGGGAACGTTCTGTAGCCCCTCCCGTCCAGGTGGAAGGGGCTACGCAGAACCTCAATCCCATCCCAGAAGCTCGGTTTTTGTGATTTTCCAGAATCCCCCAACCTTCCCGAGATGAATCCGGAGGTGGTCGGTGGCAGAGTAGGTCTCGCCTTCGTAAGTCTGAACCCAGACCTCGTCCACCCGGACGACTGCAGTCGTGGCATCGGGCACATTGACGAAGGTGAGGTTGACGAACTCGTCCTCTTCAATGGTTCCCACCATGATTTCGTTGAGGAGAAAGGCCCGAAGCTCCTCGTAGGTGGTGAGGGTGACCGACGAGCCGGTGGTGGTGTCAAGGTACGTGTAGGGGAGGGCGTAGAAGGGAAGAACGGCATCGACGTTGTTGGATTTGAGAGCCGCCGAGAGGCCCTGAAAGAACGATACCAATTCCCCCCGCATGGTCTCAAGCGTTTCGGGGGGAACGGCAATCGGATTCTCCACCGAGCACCCGGCGATGATGGAGAGCACGAGCAAAAAGAGAATGGGTACAACACTGTATCGCTTCACGGTTTTTCCTCCTTTTTTCCGGGCTCTTCTTCTCTGAAGAGTCCCTCTTCGATGGCAAAGATCACGAGCTTCACCCGGTCTTCGAAACCGAGTTTGTTCAAGATACTGCTCACGTAGTTTTTCACCGTCTTCTCGCTCAGGTGAAGTTCCTGCGCGGTAGTTCCATTGTCCTTTCCCTGGGTGAGGAGCCTCAGCACTTCTCTTTCTCTCTTCGTCAAAGCCTCAAGCGTTTGTTCTGTTTTCCCTCGAGGTTTTGGTACCTGAACCCCCTGAGCAAGGTACAGGGCCATTTCTGCTCCGATGACCAGGTCTCCCCGTAGGGCGGCTCGAATGTCGTTGACGATTCTTGCGAAAGGTGCGTTCTTAAGGATGTACCCCTGCGCCCCGAGGGAAAGCGCTTTAAGGAAGGACTCGCGCGAGTCGTCCACGGTGAGAACAAGAATATGGAGTTCGGGGACCTTTTGTCGGAGGACCTTGATAACCTCAAAGCCACTGGTGTCGGGAAGACGGAGGTCCACAAAGGCAATGTCAAAGGAACCCAAAGGTATGGCACGGAGCGCTTCTTCTCCATTTTCGTACACCGTACAGGTACCAAGTTTTTCTTCTTCGATAAGAGCCTTGAGACCCTCGGCAAAGAGAAGGTGGTCATCCACAATGGCGATGCGCAGGTTCTCCTTCTCATCAGACTGGATAACGGTAAATCCCCCCTTTCTATTAGGGTCGTATGGACACCTTTCCTTCCGGGTTATCCACAATGGGCGTTCTCCTTGAGGGAATCGTGCAACCCAGAACGAGCGAGTATCTGGAGTGTGAGTTTAGGACCCTTGCTCTTACGATACGCCTCCTTTCTCGGAAGGAAAATAGGAAATGTTTCCTATTTACCCTGCCCGTTAGCCCTATTTTTCCGGGAAGAAGTCCCAGGACAGGTTTCCCAACTTCCTCTCTTCCTCAGGATTTCCGGCTCTTTCTTCCCGGTCTTGCCCATCCGAAAATGAATGCATCAAAATTCAAAGGAGGTTAGGAGCATGAAGGTTACGGTTTTGGTGGTTTCGCTTGTGGTCGCGCTCTTTGTGGGTCTCAGCCTGGCGTACGCAGATGATGTGAGCGTAGGGAATTCCATGGTGATTGTGGCTGGCCCTTCGGTGTCCCAGAATAACTGGTTCTGCGCTACCCAGGAGCAGAATGTCACCCAGCTTATATTTGGAGCAAATACCCAGGATGCTACGAGTACTGGTGGTAGCGTCGGTGAGCTTTCTGGGAACGCTCTGGCAGCTAACCTGGGCCTTCTTGGTGGAGGAAACTCTAACGGGAGTGAGACTGAGGTCGAAAGTGAAGCAGAGAGTGATGGAGCAAATGCCGGGGACTCCCTGGCCGGGAATCTCGGTCTTGTGGGTAACGTGGCTTTGACGTTCCAGGGACAAATCGTTGAAGCAGA
>JACIZN010000151.1 GCA_014359405.1 Candidatus Caldatribacterium sp. | reverse complement strand
CTGGGGATTCCCAGTAGAACTCGCTTGTTGCAATGCTTTCAGGAACACCCCGCCAGAGAATGGCGAACTCAATCCCACTTTTTCGGAGGATTTGGGGCATCTGGGCGATATGTCCAAAGGAGTCAGGAAGATATCCAATTTTCATAACTGCTCCGAAGTTACGACAAATGTCTCGACCAAAGAGAAGATTCCGAATATGAGTTTCGCCACTCACTAAGAACTCATCTGGTAGCACGTACCAGGGACCGATGAAAATCCTGCCGCTTTGGATCATCTTTTTGAGCCTTTCCCTGTTTTCAGGTCTTATCTCAAGGTAGTCTTCGAGAACAACCGTTTGTCCATCAAGAAGAAAAGACTGGTAACGTGGATCCCGTTCTAAGATATCAAGCAGATGGTCCATGAGCCGTACAAGGCGGTACCTGAAGGCGTCGAAGGTTTCGTACCATTCCCGATCCCAATGGGTATGGCTGACGAAGTGGAGGTTCCACTTCATGTTTTTTCCCTCCCCTTGAAAAAGAATCATTTAAGCATTTGACCAAAGAGACCGGCTATGAACCATCGCTGGAAAAGAAGGAAAAGCGTTAAAGGTGGAATGATGGTGACAATACCTGCAGCGGTTAAGCCTCCCCAGTACGTCCCCCAGGTACCAATGAAGGCCAATATGCCCTGAGGAAGAACCCTGAGAGACGGTTTAGTAATGAGCGCCGAGGCGTAAAGGTAATTGTTCCAGGTGGTGATAAAGATGAAAACTGTAGCTGCTACCAGGCCAGGGATCATGAGGGGAACAGATATCCTGAGCAAAGCCTCGATTCTCGAGCACCCATCAACCAGTGCGGCCTCTTCAATCTCCGCGGGAACTTCCATAATGAAATTCCGTAGCATCCATACGGTAAGGGGGAGGTTAAAAACGGTGTTAACAACGATAAGTGCGCTTAACTTGTTGTATAGTCCAAGGCGATTAAGGAAGGAGACAAGGGGTACCAGGACAGCGATGAGGGGTAGGAGAGGAAAGACCAGGAAGAGAAAACTGAATTGCTTACCCGGGAAGTTGAAACGTGCCAGAGCATATCCTCCAAGAAGGGAAAGAGGAAGGGCAAAAGCTACAGTGCCCAAGGAAACAACCACGCTATTTTTAAGGTACTGGAAGAACTCCGGTCTTGAGAAAATATAGCGGTAATGCTCGCTTGTGAAACGACGGGGGATTAAGCTCGTATCGTACTGAGGAGCTATAGAAACTTTTAAACCCCACAAGAGAGGTGCCAGGCAGAAAAAACTTATTAGAGCTACCACTACCCATTTCCACATTGATGTACTCCTTTTTGCCAAGGTTTTTCACCTTTCTCTCATAAGTCTTAAGTATGCAACCATGAAAAGTAGGCTTATGCCCAAAAGGATGACCCCCACCGTTGCGCCAAGGTTGAGGTTGAAGTTAATGAAGGAATCCTTAAAAAGGCGAACTGCTAAAACCTCTGTAGAGTAACCTGGCCCACCACGGGTAAGGGCAAAAACAGTTTCAGCGTCCTGAACAGTCCACATCGTGATTATAAGCATGGAGAGAGCAAGATGAATCCTCGTGAGAGGAAAGGTGATGAATCGGAAAAGGTGCCAAGGGGTTGCTCCGTCCACCTTTGCTGCTTCGTAGAGTTCGTTTGGAATAGCGGTCATTCCCGCGGCTAAAAAGAGCATGATAAATGGGAATGATCGCCAGAAGCTGTGGAATATGATTGTCCACATGGCTAAGGAAGGGGTAGCAAGGATTACCGGCCGTTCTCCTGTGAGTTTTTCAATAAGAAGCGTGATTGGGCCGTTTGAAGCATCGGTAAGGGAAAGAAAGATAACCGAGCTCACAACTGGAGCCGTAATGAAAGGCAAGAGAAAAACACCCCTGAGGATGGGAAGTCCTCTCATGTCCTGGCTGGTGATGATCAAGGACGCAATGTACGCTAAAGGAATGGAGAAGGACAGATTGCCAAGAACGTATATTAGGGACAGTTTCAGGTTGTTCAGGAACCTTGCTTCCCTGAAGAGGAGTCGGAAGTTCTTCAGACCCACGAAAGTCACGTCCCCCGCAAAAGTGGTTTCTTGGAGGCTCATGATAACGCCGGAGAAAAGGGGGAATATCAGGAAAAGAAGCATTAGGAAAACACTCGGAGCAAGAAAAAGGTACGCCAGCTCGGATTCATGACTCAAGCGATAGGAGCTGACGTACCTTTTTCTCCTTTTCCGGGCTACATACTGGTTGTTTTGCTTTCCGCCCTTAACTGGTTCTCTTTTCACTCGCCGGCAAATTTGCTGTTGTACTCGTCTTCAAACTTCTTCAGGGTTTCGGGAATGGGAGCCTTGGCAGCAAAAATTTCCTGGAGACAGGCAGCGACGGTGTCAGCTAAGTCTCCGTAATGTGCGGTGGGAGGCATGGGACGGCCATTTCGAGCGGCAATTTGCCATTTCTGGTAGAAGGGAGTTTTGAACTCAGGCCTATCCCAGAGACTGAGGCGCACGGGGAGTCCTGCGTCAGGGTATTCGTACAGAAGCTCTGGCTGGATCATGTACTCGATGAATTTGAAAGATTCGTCTGGGTGCTCACTCAGGGCGTGGATGGATATGTTCCAGGCATTGGTAAACTGGGCTTTGTACTTGGTCGGGGTGGGGTATACATCAGCAATCAGAGCCTGGCCTTCCGGAGTGGGTGGGAACAGTCCTTTGATCCAGCCCTTCTCCTCTAAAGGACCAATCCAGTAGCTCCCATAACCTTCTGCTTGGGCAAGTTTCTCTCCCAAGAAACTCAAGAGAATAACGTCGTCGTAAGTTCCACTCATAGACCACTCGGGAGTCACCTTGTGGGTGTATATCAGGTCGAAGAGGAACTGAGCTGCTTTGATCCCTGCCTCTGAGGCGAAAGTGGCCTTCTTAGTCTCTTTGTCCCAGAGCTCGCCATCGAAGTGCCAGAGGTAAGGAGCAAAGTAGAGCTCAATAGTTGCGCGAGAAGGACCAAAGTACATTCCAAGACCGTAAATATCTGTTTTTCCGTCTCCATCAGTATCTTGGGTGAGCTTTTTGGAATATTCCACAAGCTCTTCAAGGTTTTCAGGCGTCTTGTTCGGATCAAGACCTACCTTCTCGTAGAGGTCTCTCCGGTAAACGATTGTCCGGGTGTGGATTCCAAGGGGAATACCCCATGGGAAGGCTGAGGTCCACACCGGGCTCCAAGTAAAGTCTTCAAGGGTTTCCTTTGACCATTTCTCAATATATGGACTCAGGTCTAAAAGGTCTTTAGCAACGCTGTGGAGACCGTAGTACTGTGGCGAGGAGTAGATGACATCGTGGGAAATTCCGGCACGGAAATCTCTCAGGGATTTGAGGTCAAGTTCATCCCACTTGATCCATTCGAACTCAACCTTTATACCTGGATTAGCTTTTTCGAATCCTTCTTTAACCTTTTCCAGCCATTTGAGGTTCATTTGGTGGGCCGGACCGGCAGCAGGGTCGTAGAAATGAGCGACGCGAATGGTAACCTGGGCATGAGCGACGGACATCAGGTAGCAACCAAGGAGAAACAACCCAACAAGAAGTAGCTTCCTCATTCTAATCCCCCCCTTTTGTCTTGCTGTTTAAATATTAGCACACTGGGTATCCATTGTGTCAACATTTGTACGGGTGTTTTGTGGGTAAGTCGACTTCAGGGATTCCTCTCCTGAATAATTCAACCGTTCTCTTTGAGAGCTCCAGGTGTGAGGGGGGTGAGCTTGAGTTCTCGA
>JACIZN010000150.1 GCA_014359405.1 Candidatus Caldatribacterium sp. | reverse complement strand
CAGGTGGGCAATAGCCTCAATCTGGCTTTCTTTGAGAGTCGCCCCGGGGCGGAGCCGCAGAACCACTGATGCCGTGGGTTGCTTCTCCTCCTCGGCAAAGAGACGCTCTTCAGGAAGAACGATGTGCACCCGTGCCGCCTCAACTTCACTGAGGGTCATAATGGTTCGCTCGAGTTCCCCCTGGAGCGCTCTCTGGTAGTTCACTCGCTGGAGGAAGCTCGTGAGCCCAAAGGTCCCTTTATCGAAAATCTCAAAACCCGTTCCCCTTGAGGGGAATCCCTTCTGGGCGAGCTTCATCCGCGCCTCGTACAATTTATCCTGAGGAACCTCAACCACCGTTCCCCCACTTGAGAGGCGGTACGGGATGTTGAGCTCCCGCAGGGCATCCACGACCTGGCCGGTCTCCTGAGGGTCGGTACTTCGGAAAAGAGGAGCGTAATCCGGCTTTCCGGAGTAGAGGAAAAGGGTGATGAGGCCGGCAAAAAGAGCGGTGCTCACAAGGAGAAAGAGCACCCGCTGCGACTGGGTCATGCCTCCCCAGACGTTTTTGAGCTGTTCTGTAAAATCCGCAAGGGGACTCCGCATCGCCTACACCTGCATCCGCATGATTTCCTGGTAGGCCTCGATCACTTTATTCCGCACCTGCACCGCAAGGCCTAAGGCAAGGTTTGCCCGCTCAAGGGCAATGATGGCCCGGTGGAGATTTTCTTCTTTTCCTAAAGCAACTTCAAGAACCGCTTGATCCGCCTCCTTCTGGAGCTCGTTCACCTCTTCAAGGGCCTGCCAGAGTTTCTCGGCAAAGCCACCACCCTGGGAAGCCTGGGGCTTCTCCTTCCCAAGGGAAGGAAGGGTACCTGAGGAAATTCGGGAAACCTCCATATGCTCACCCCCTACCGCCCGATGTTCAGGCTACTTGAGAGCATGCTCTTTGTGGCGTTGAGGGCTGCGACGTTTGCCTCGTACGCCCGAGTTGCCGCCAGGAGATCCACCATTTCGTTCACCACAAGGACGTTGGGGTATTCTACAAAACCCTCAGCGTTCGCATCGGGATGAGCAGGATCGTACACCTGGCGGAAGGGAGTCCTCGTGTCCTCTTGAATAGCGGCAACCTCCACACCCCCATCCTCGCGGGGCGTAAACACCACTTCCTTTCGGCGATACGGCCCTCCCTGAGGAGTGCGGGTGGTTTCCGCATTGGCGATGTTTGTGGCAATAACGCTCAGGCGAAGTCGCTCCGCAGTGAGCGCCGAGGCGCTGATTTCAAAGGACCGGAAGATTTTCATTTTACCGCACCTCCCGAACGACGGTTTTCAAAAGCCCGATTTTGTCAGATATCATGCGGGCCAAAGCCTGGTAGTACAGGGCATTCTCAAGAACGATGGTCATTTCCTTCTCCACATCGACCCCTGACTGGTCCTGACGCACCGAGCACTCTTCCTCAAGAACATGCACACCTGAAGTACCATCCTCATCGCCCCCAAAATGCCTGGGATGGGTTACCGAGAGGGGGAGATCCTCTCCTCTCCTCAGAACATCCTGGAAGGCGCTCTCGAAATCCACATCTTTTCTCTTGTAGCGAGGTGTTTCCACATTGGCCACGTTCTCCGAGAGGACACGCTGACGAACCATCGAGTAATCCAGTCCCCTCTCGAGAATTCGCATCGCCCTATCCATCAGGATATCGAAGGACATCGTCTCAACCTCCAAAAAGTAGAGATGAAATACCTTGCCAAAGCTTCGCCCAAAAAGGGGGAAACTCCATGGTAAAATGAATCCGGTGATTTCCGGTGCCGGCGTTTTCTTTCCCTTTCTTTCGGCTTGGGATTATCGGTGGCGGACAGCTTGCCAAAATGATGACTCAAGAGGCAAAGAGAATGGGGTTTTTCGTGACCGTCCTTGACCCTACCCCTTCCTCCCCCGCCGCCCAGGTGGCGGATGAGGAAATCGTTTCAGGATTCTACGATGAGGAGGGCCTTGCAAAACTCATCGCGGAAAGTGACGTTGTCACCTACGATATCGAGCATGTGAACACTAAATTCCTGAAGTCCCTCCCGGGGAAAGAGAAAATCCGCCCTTCCCCGGAGCTCCTTGAGACCATTCAGGATAAGTTCAGGCAGCGAAAAACGCTCAAAGAAGCTAGACTTCCCGTTCCTCACTTTGTCCTCCTTGAAGAGGATACTCCTTCCGCTTTCCAGGCCTTTGGCTTCCCCCTCGTGCAGAAAGCCCGCTTCGGAGGCTACGACGGAAGGGGCGTGGTGGTTCTCCAAAGTGAGGAGGACCTCCCAAAGCGCCTCCAGGGACCCTCTTTCCTTGAGACTTACATACCGATTGAGAAGGAACTTGCGGTCCTTGTTGCCCGCAGCATCACCGGAGAAACCCGGGTGTACCCGGTGGTGGAGATGATTTTTGAGCCCCGGGCGCACATCTGCGACCTCGTCCTTGCTCCAGCCCGAATTCCTGAGGACATCGCCGAAAAAGCGAAGTCCCTGGGCCTTCGGTGCGTGGAGGTCCTGGATGGGGTCGGAATCTTTGCCATCGAGATGTTCCTCACCAAAAAGGGGGAAATCTTTGTGAACGAGATTGCCCCCCGACCGCACAACTCAGGGCACTTCACCATTGAAGCCTGTGTCACGTCTCAATTTGAGGAGCACCTGCGGGCGATTCTTGGGCTCCCCTTAGGGTCGACGAAGCTCCTTACCCCTGCCGTCATGGTGAACCTCTTAGGGGAAGAAGGAGAAAGCGGCCCACCGTTTGTTGAAGGTCTTGAAGAAGCCCTGGCCATCGAGGGGGTCTCTTTCCACTTTTACGGGAAGTGGGAAACCCGTCCTTTCCGGAAGATGGGACATGTGACGGTAGTCGATGAAACTCTTGAGGGGGCGCTTGCTAAAGCCCTCAAGGTCAAAGAAGTCCTCAAGATTCGGGGAAGAAAGGAGCAGAGCCATGCCTCGAGTCGGCATCATCATGGGGAGTGATTCGGACCTCCCGGTCATGGAGGAGGCGGCAAAAATCCTTGAAGAACTCGGTGTGAGTTATGAAATGACCATCGTTTCAGCGCACCGCACTCCCGAGCGTATGTTCCGGTACGCCAGGGAGGCAGAGGAGCGAGGGATCGAGGTCATCATCGCCGGAGCCGGAGGAGCAGCCCACCTCCCCGGGATGGTGGCATCTATAACCGTTCTTCCGGTCATTGGTGTTCCCGTGAAAAGCGCTGCCTTGCAGGGACTTGACTCGCTCCTTTCCATCGTCCAGATGCCCCCAGGAGTCCCGGTGGCCACGGTGGCCATAAACGGTGCCCGCAACGCGGGGATACTCGCCGCAGAAATCCTGGGCATCAAGTACCCCGAAATCCGGGAACGGGTACGGCAGTACAAGGAATCCCTGCGGAAACTCGTGGAATCGAAGGCCCAGGAAATCCAGAGAGAGTTCCCCGGTAATGGCTGAGCAAAGACCCTTGCCACTTCTCCTCTTCTCCATTTTCTTTAAAATCGGAGCCCTCACCTGGGGAGGGGGATACGCCATGATTCCCCTCATCCGGAGAGAACTCGTGGAAAAGCACAAACTCCTCTCCGAAGAGGCCTTCCTTGAAATCCTCTCTCTTGCCCAGAGTCTTCCGGGAGCTATCGCCGTAAACACCGCTTCCTTCGTGGGGCTTGCCCTTGGTGGGGTGGGAACTCAGCTCCTTCTTGTTCTTGCCACCGCCCTGCCCTCTTTTGGTTCCATAACTCTTGCAGCTTTCTTTCTCCTTCGTTTCCGGGAGCTCCACCTCGTGCAGGCCTTCTTCCGGGGGGCTCTTGCGGTTGTCGTCTCCCTTATTGTCCTTGCCGTCTGGCAGGTTGGGAAAGGTGTGGCAAGGGACTGGGTAGACCTTGCCCTTGCCTTTTTCCTCTTTGCTCTCCTCTCCTTGACCGGTATGCATCCCCTCTGTGCCGTTCTCCTCGGTGGAGGTCTGGGGGTGCTCCTGAAGCGGTGATGTACTTT
>JACIZN010000149.1 GCA_014359405.1 Candidatus Caldatribacterium sp. | reverse complement strand
CGCCGGGGGAAGAAGAAAAAACCACCCTTGAGGAGGATTACGCTCCCATCAAGGGCAACAAGATTCCAGTCTGGATCCCTTCCTCCCTGGAGGTACGAGAAGATTTCTTCCCTTCTTTTCGTAGCCCACCCCTGGGAAAAGGGCGGAAGAAAGACGTAGGGAACTACCCATTTCCCGCTCTCTTGAGGAATATGTTCTCCCTTAAAGACCTGCACGGTCTTCAGGAGACCAAGCAACCCGTGTACCGCTCGATTCGGCCATCCCATTGAGGCAAGACCAGAACGCACTTCTTCCAAAACTCTATCCGGCATATCTTGAACTTCCACTTCCCTACGCTTTGCGCGAACCTTGAGGAGTAATTCCCGTATTCGTGCAAGGCGCCGCGAAGCATCTTCCTTCCTTTGCTCAAGGTCTCTCCTTCTACTCTCGTACTCTTGCGCCTTCGCCACCAGTGCGGCAAGGCGCCCTTTAAGGCTTTCGACTTCCTGTACAAGTTCCTCTTGCTCCCTTGAGAAACGCTTGTACTCGTTCTCCACGCTCCTCAACATCGTCTCCAGGCGAATGGATTCTTCCCGAGCCCTCTGTTCCCTTGCCTTGAAAAACCTAAGTTCTTCCTCTCTCTCGTCAATGAAACGGGAAATCACCTGTTCCGTTTTTGCAAGACGTGCAAGAGTATCAGGCAAGGGGACAAGGAATTCTCTTTCTTTTTCGAGGCGGCGTATTTCTTCAAGAAGCTCTTTCCCCCGGTTCTCAAGGGTTGCATACCTTTCTTTCCTCCCCCGCATCTCGGTGAGAAGCTGGTACAGCTCTCTCTCTTTCTCTGCAATACTCCGCTTCCCTTCTTCCACCTCGCGACGAAGGGAACGGAGGGTATTCTGAAGGGCAAGAAGTTGGCGTTCTTCCGCGTCGAGATTGAGAAGGGACTGTTCGACAGAGAGGCGATGGAGTTCCTGATCGCAGAAGGATTCCTCTTCGCAAAGGCTTGTTAGGTTACCCCTGAGGTTTTCAAGAAGCTTCGTAAGGTAGGCTTTTCGAGCACCCTGCCACCTCTTTTCTCTTCTCAGGTACTCCTCTTCCTTCTCCGCCCACTCCGCTACACGGGCTCGCTGGAAGGCAATCTCCCGAAGGCGTTCCCGAAAGCGTTCCCGCTTCTCCACCACACTCTGGAGCGTACGGGAGAGACGGGCAAGACGTGTGCGCATTTCAAGAATACCGCTTGCTTCCTCAAGCCAATGGAGGCACTCAAGGGGGCTCAAATCCGAAAGAGCGTGGAGATCGTGATTTGTGACAAAGCCCACCTCAAGGCGGTGAAGGGATAAGCCAAGCTCTGCGAGTTCTCTGCGAAGTTCTCCAAGGCGTATCTTAGAACCCTGAAAAAAATACTCGGTCTCCCCAGAGGCAAAAGCTCGCTTCTCCACCCGGAAAGGGGGAACACCATCTCCCTCAAACGTAAGCTCAACGGAGGCCATTCCAAGCGGGCGATACTTTGCAGAACCATGGAAGAACACTTGATGCCCTCCTTTTCGCTCACCCAGAATCCACCGGAGGGCATCGATGAGATTGCTCTTGCCAGAGCCATTGGGGCCCACAACGACATTGAGACCCGGGCTGAATTCAACGCTTACCGGGTGTGCAAAGGACTTGAAGCCATGAATTGTAACCGTTTTCAGGTACATTGATTATCCTGATTACCCCAGTGATGCCTTTCCTCTCCTACAATTCGTTCCCAAGCCCGGCGTGCCGCTTCTTGTTCAGCCCTTTTTTTGCTCCTCCCCTCGCCCTTCGCCACCACCCGCCCCTGGATTTTCACGACCGCCTGGTACCAGGAGTCGTTCCCTGTTTCGACAAGCTCATACTCAGGAAGACAGGCACAGTACTGGAGACACCAGCGCTGCAAAAGGCCTTTGTAGTTAACCGAAAGAAGGGCAAACTCAATGCCGCCATCACCGCAGAAAATACTCGAGAGAACCTCTCGAGTTCGCTCGTACGATGAGGAATCGACGAAGATTGCTCCGACCACTGCTTCAAAAGCACTCGAGAGAATGGAATCCTTTTCTCGACCACCGTTGCGTTCCTCCCCTCGTCCGAGTTCAATGAACTTTTCAAGACCAATTTTCCGAGCAAGATGGGCAAGACATTCCTCGCTTGCCCATTTCGCTTTCATGAGGGAGAGCCAGCTCCGGGGCCGGTCGTAATTCTGGAAGAGGTAGTCAGCAATGAAAAGACCCACAACAGCATCTCCTAACCACTCGAGCCTGTCATTACAGGCCCCGGCCTTGCCCTCCAGGGCTGATTTATGCCGGAGAGCTGTTCGAAGAATTTCTGGATCTCGGAAAGAGTACCGAATTCTTTTCTCTAACTCCGAGAGGTCTCTCTCTGGTGCAGACATTGAGAAACCTTAGCTCAATTTCGATTCGATGTACTCAACCGCCTCTCCTACGGTCGTGATTTTTTCGGCGTCTTCGTCGGGAATTTCAATGTCAAATTCTTCCTCAAAAGCCATGATGAGCTCAACGATATCAAGGGAGTCGGCTCCAAGATCGTCGATGAAGGAAGCATCAGGGGTTACATCCTCTTCGTCGACTCCAAGCTGGTCAACAATGATTTCCTTCACTTTGGAGAAAACGTCCATAACCCTACACCTCCCAGAGAAAAGGTTTGTTAAGCCATGAAGAGTCCACCATTAATATGAATAGTCTGACCCGTAATGTACCCTGCAGCCTGCGAAGCCAGGAAAGCCACAAGCTGCGCTACTTCCTCCGGTTCACCCCACCTCCTCATCGGCACCTGCCTCAGCCACATCTCTCGAACATCCTCGGGGAGTTTGCGCGTCATTTCCGTGTCAATGAATCCAGGGGCGATGGCATTCACCGTGATACCCAAGGGGGCTACTTCCCGAGCAAGGGATTTCGTAAATCCCAGAAGGGCTGCCTTCGCAGTGGCGTAATTCGTTTGACCTGCGTTCCCCGTAACACCCACAACCGAGGAAATGTTGATAATACGCCCGTACCGCTGTTTCAGCATGTATCGGAGCACTTCCTTGGTACAATTGTACGTTCCCTGGAGGCAAACATCAAGCACCGCTTTCCAGTCCTCATCTTTCATCCGGACAAAGAGAGCATCCCGCGTGATTCCCGCATTATTCACAAGGATATCAATGTGACCCCATCGAGCGACAATATCCTCAACCATTTCCCGTATTTTCTCGCGCACGGTCACGTCCACAATGTACCCTTGGGCTTCGATACCTTCTTTCCGCAACGCTGCAATCGCTTCCTCCATCTCTTCCGGGGAGGTTACATCGTTTATGGCCACTTTTGCTCCACCTATTCCAAGAGTACGGGCAATAGCAAAACCTATACCGCGCCGCGCCCCGGTAACCAGGGCAACCTTTCCCGCAAAACTCAACGACCCTCACCTACCTCACGAAGAGCTGTTGCCAAATGCTGTGGAGAAAAGGTCGGAAGAACAAGAACTTGAGGATACTCACGTTCGAAAAGCTTTGTCAGAACGGTTCCAGGTCCGACCTCAAGAGCTCTCTCCACACCCTCTCGAACAAGGGCATCCATGATATCCTTCCAGCGGACCGTTGCCGTAAGCTGTTGCAAGAGAAGGGAACGGATTTCCTCCGGGTCGGACACGAAAGAGGCGGTCACGTTACTCACATAGGGGTAACGGGGCTTGCGAATTGTAATGCCATCAAGAACCCGGGCAAAGGATTCTCGAGCTTTCTCCATGAAACTCGAATGGAATGGCGCACTCACTCGAAGCTCTACAGCCTTCTTCCCCCCTCGTTCCTTGACCTCCTCGAACACCCGGGAAAGAAGGGAACGCTCAAGGGAAAGGACAACCTGGTCCGAAGAGTTGATGTTAGCTATCTCCACCCGTCCCTCTCTCTGCAAAGACACAACCATAGATTCTACCTCTGAAAGGGGGAGTCCAAGAACCGCAACCATAGTCCCCTCTCCAAGGGGAGAGGCTTCCTGCATGATCTCCCCTCG
>JACIZN010000148.1 GCA_014359405.1 Candidatus Caldatribacterium sp. | reverse complement strand
ATCATAACGGGGGAAGGAATGGGGGAAAGGAGATCAATTCCTCTAAGTACAATCTGAGCAAGCACGCCCGCCATAAAACTGTCGCCGCATCCTGTAGTATCCACTACAGGCACGGCAAAACCTTCAACTTCTACAAATTCACCTTGGCTCCAGAAGCACGATCCCCGCCTACCTAATGTAACCACTAAGTTAGGAACACCCTCACGGGCAAGGATTTCTATTCCTTTCTCAAGGGAACTCGCTCCAGTAAGGAAAAACAGTTCCCTCTCGTTAAGCTTTATGAGTTCCACCCGAGGAGCAATTTTAAAAATCATTCGCCGAGCTTCATCTGTATCTTCCCACAGAGAGGGGCGGTAGTTCACATCAAAAGAAAGAAAAACTCCCTGGCTTCTGCAAAAATCGATGCTCCTCAAAAGCGCTTCTTTCGTCGGCCCACCGGTAAGGCTCAGAGAACCAAATTGGAATACTCTGCTTCTCCGGAGAAGCTCAAAAGCGACTTCTTCTTGGGAAAGCATCATATCCGCTCCAGGATTTCGGAAGAAGAGAAACTCCTGAGTTTCTTCGCTGGGCAAGGCGATAAAAACGCAAGTAGTGCGTACTCTGCGATCAAAACGCAAACCATCTACATTAACCCCTTCACGCCCTAAAGCCTTAGCGAGGACATGGCCAAAGGTATCGTCCCCCACTTTGCCTATGAAGGCACTCGGTAACCCAAGTCGTCTAAGGGCAATAGCAACATTTGCCGGAGCCCCTCCTGGAACGGGAAAGAAAGCCGACACATGCTCGAGGGAAACACCCTTTTCCAAAGGAAAGAAGTCAATAAGTAATTCCCCAAAACACGTCACGAATTCAGCCACTAGAGGCCTTTCCTCCTCAATTCGGGTGCCTGTACCTACCCTTGAAGTTCGTTGTAGAGGACATACCGATCTCCCCTGTAGAACTTACGGAGATACTCTACAGGCCTATCGTACTGGTCAAAAGAAACCCGCTCTATGTAGAGAAGGGGGGCATTATTCTCGATCTGGAGAAGGCGTACCAAGTTCCTTGGAGCAGCGATGGCCCGAATAGTCTCTTGTGCCCTCTTGAGGTAAATGCCATATTCCTTCGCCAGTGTTTCACGAAGCGGTATCTTGGAATAATCGTGACGCTCTAAAACTCCTGGACATAGTCTATGGATAAGATGTGCCTCTTCAACGCTCAATGGTTCGTCATTCGCTAGTCTCAGCCGGTCCAAACGAGCAACCTCCTCACCAGGTTGAATACCAAGCTTCTCAGCAATTTCTTGGGGTGCTTCAATAATGCCTGAAAAGATGACCTTAGTCTTTGGGACAAGACCACGCTGAAGCATGTCCTCGGTAAAACTCAAAATACGATGAATATTTTGTTCAATAGACGGAGCCTGAACAAAGGTTCCCTTCCCCTGCTTTCTCTGCAGAAGGCCCTCCCTGCAGAGAAGATCTAACGCCTGGCGGATGGTCGTGCGGCTTACCCCAAACCTCTCCATAAGCTTGGGTTCGGGCGGTAGGAGATCCCCCGGTTTCCATTCCCCAGTAAGAATAGCTGCCCGCAGCGCCTCGTACACCTGCTGGTAGAGGGGAAGCTTAAACGCAAAGCGAATTCCCTTTCTCTGCACTCTCGGCCCACTCCTTTTTCTGGTAAAATAGTAACATTGCTACGTTACGATGTCAAGTGTGTGTTTAGGTTCACATGTAGATCGACCAGAGTTTCGTTCACAGTACTTCAAGAAGCTCAAGGAGGTATTGCAAAGGGTGGGTATCCCTGGGGTATCATCAGTGTGGAAACAAAAGAACACCCCGAAAGGAGGAACACCCACCCCATGACATTATACCAGCAACTCCAGAACTCCGGTAACCCACAGGCAGCAGTACAGGCGGTGATCACCCTCCTTGAGAGCCATACTCCCCAGGAGGTAGCTCGAATCCTTGGCATCTCTTCTTCCTTGGGTGTACACCCTGAGGAAGAGGTACCGGGAAGGAGGAGGTAACCTCAAAGCCTGCATCCGAAAGAGGGGTCCCCGAAACCCCATGCCCAATCGCACCCCCTTGCACCTTGAGCACATTGTGGTGCAAACTGCAGAGAGCACCAACTTTGGACCTCAGAGATTACACCGCATCCTCAAGAGGAACCTGGGGATTTCTATTCCCCCTGGAACGATACGAAATATCCTCTCCCGCTACCAGGTGAGATGCAAGAGGTACCAGGCAGCCAATGGAGGGAAGAGGTACCGGGTGAACTTTGAGGCCTTCCAACCCCTTGAGTTCTGGCAGATTGATGCCAAGGATATTGCCGACCAGAAGGCTCTTCCTTCCTCAGCCTATGCAGCCATCTTCGAGAACAAACTCCCCCGGTACCAGTTCACCGCTATTGATGTGCGAACCAGGATTCGCTTCTTGGCCTATGCGAAGGAGCTCTCCTTTTTGAATGGCCTCACCTTCATGCTCCTTCTTGTTTTCTGGTTGAAAGCTTTGGGGGTGCAGGGGAGGCTCTTCTTCCAGACCGACAATGGGGTGGAGTTCGGGGGTCTGGGGAACTCGAGAAAGAGAATCCTCATGGAGAAGTACATCTTCAACCCCCTGGGAGTGACTCTCCTTTCGACTCCCCTCGGGGAGAAGAAGGTGAACACCTTTGTGGAGCGTTCCCACCGAACTGATGATGAGGAGTTCTATGCCCTGAATCTTGCTCGGGTGACTTCCAGGAAATCCTTCCTTGCCATGGCACAGCGCTGGGTCCTCTACTACAACTTCACCCGTCCCCATATGGGGAGGGAGATGCAGGGGAGGGCTCCCATGGAGGTTCTCTCATCTTTGAGGAAAGGGACCAGTCCTGTCCTGGGAGCTTTCCCGGTGCTTGTTCTTGACCGGGTATCCTCGCACCTCTCCAGGTTATGGGATATCTCCCGTATCCCCTGGGATAACTCACCTAAGAACAAGAAGGAGGGACTTGTGAACGAAACTCTGGAACATTACACCGGGGAGAATTTTCCCATTTCAGGATCCTCGAGGGTCTCACAGGTTGCAAAATTCCTCCTCCCCATGCTACAATTGGCATTGCTTTATCCTTGGAGCAAGGGGTGGAACAATGCCGAACACGAAATCAGCGCTCAAGAACCTCCGAAAAAGTGAAAAGCGCAGATTGCGGAACAAAGCCGTTAAATCGGCGACCAAAACGTACATCAAGAAGTTCCTGAAGCTCCTTGAAGCCGGAAACATCGAGGAAGCCCGAGCGTTCCTCAGCGAAGTCTACAAGCGGGTCGATATGGCGGTGAGCAAGGGAGTATTCCATAAGAACAAGGCGGCCCGTATCAAGTCACGACTCGCACAGAAGCTCAATCGGCTCCTCTCCCAGGCTGCGTGATCCCAACCACAAGGAGTGCGCACCAGAGCTTGAGATCAACGCTTTGAGTTTTTAAGAGTCTGTCTGCCGCCCTGAGGCTTGCAAGGGCGCTCAGGACGTCGGATGGACTGAAGTGTTTTTTCATTCTCTCTACTTTCTTCGCTTCGAAGGGATTCACACTCTTCCCCTGCCAGAGATCCCTCTCTATCTCCTTTGCCTCATAGAGCTGGGCAAAGAGCCGAAAGCGCCTTGCGAGATTGGCCACAAGAAGAGAGGGAGGGAACTGTTGCTCCACCAGGCGATACACGTACTGAAGGGCAGAAGGAGTGTCCCTCTCGCTCAAGGCGTCGAGGAAGCGGAAGAGAAGAACTTTCTCATTCCTCATGAAGAAGGCCTCAACCGCGCTCCTTGACACTCTTTCTCCTTTGAACTCCTCGAGGAAATCCTCGATATCCCCTCGCTGGAGTTCGCACTCCAGGGTAAACTGGAAGAGGGTCTCCCGCGTTTCCTCGTCAAGAGTAAGACCAAGGCGGGCCTCCTCCTCTTTCAGGAAACGAAAGAATGCCTCCCGATCCTCTGCCACCACGATCCAGGGAAGACCAAGGGAAGAAGCCCCCCGAGACATCTCGGGAGAAATAAGGAAAAAGAAGAACACCCCACCGTACCTGGGTGCCTCTTGTGCTATTTCG
>JACIZN010000147.1 GCA_014359405.1 Candidatus Caldatribacterium sp. | reverse complement strand
GATTGACTTCCTGTGTCATGAAGGGAGGAAGGGGAAATTTGGGAAGAACCCCTCCACCTTTCCTCCCTCCAAAGCGGATAGCTATGTCCTTTTTCGAAGCTTTTTCCATAGTCCATAACGTACGCTATCAACAAGTGCTTCCCAACTTGCCTCAATGATATCTGTTGAAACCCCCACCGTACCCCAAACGTTTTCTCCATCCGTCGATTGAACGAGAACTCGGATTTTTGCTGCTGTTCCCTCCTTTTCCGAGAGGACTCGCACCTTGTAATCCGAAAGGCGAATCTTCCGGAGTGCAGGGTACAAGCCCTCAAGCGCTTTCCTCAGGGCATTATCCAGAGCATGAACAGGTCCGTCACCTTCTGCTACCGTGTGAACGACATCCTCATTGACCCGGACCTTGACAGTTGCCTCGGTGATCGTGTTCTCTCCACCACGCTTTTCCACAATCACGCGGAATCCCTCAAGATCGAAGAATTTCACCTCTTCCCCAAGAGCCTTTCGGAGGAGAATCTCAAAAGAAGCATCTGCTCCCTCAAACTGATACCCGTAATTCTCGGCCTCTTTAATTCTCTGCACAAGAGCATCAACCCTCGGATCCTTCGGGTCGAGATCAATGCCCATCTCCCTTGCCCGATACACGATGTTGCTCTTTCCCGCCTGATCGGAGACAAGGATTCTCCTCTGGTTTCCAACTGCCTCAGGAGGCACGTGCTCGTACGTAGCCGGGTGGCGGAGAATGGCACTGGCGTGAATACCGCCCTTGTGAGTGAAAGCACTTCGTCCCACGTAAGGCTGGTGGTCATCATGACGGAGATTTGCTATTTCACTCACAAAGTGGGAGAGCTCAAAGAGTTTACGAATTTTCTCCTCAGGGATCGAGGCAATGCGCATCTTGAACCAGAGATTGGGAATCACCGTACAGAGATTGGCATTCCCGCAGCGTTCCCCGTAACCATTGACCGTTCCCTGGACCTGAACTGCTCCCATCCGGACCGCAGTGATGCTATTTGCCACTGCCACCCCACTGTCGTTGTGGGCGTGAATACCAAGGGGAACGTCTCTGCCAAGGCGCTCACAAACAACCTGCATGATCGCTTCGACTTCATGAGGCAGGGTGCCTCCGTTCGTGTCGCAGAGAACGAGAATTCGGGCTCCCGCTTCCCAGGCAACTTGAAGCGTTTTCAAGGCATATTCCGGATCCGCTTTGAATCCGTCGAAGAAATGCTCTGCATCGTAGATAACCTCACGACCTTGCTTTCTGAGGTATGACACCGAATCCTCAATCATGCGGAGGTTCTCATCAAGAGTGGTTTTCAGAGCCTCAGTCACATGGAGCGTCCAGGACTTCCCAAAGATTGTAACAACAGGGGCCTCTGACTCAAGGAGAAGACGAATGTTCCGATCCTCTTCTACAGGATTGTCTGCCCGCCGAGTGCTCCCAAAGGCACAGATTTTAGCATTTTTCAAGGAGAGCTTTCGAACTTCCCGAAAAAATGCCACATCCTTAGGGTTGGCTCCCGGCCACCCTCCCTCGATGTAGTGGAATCCCATTTCGTCAAGCTTTTCGGTGATGCGGAGTTTATCCTGAAGGGAGAAGTTGACGCCCTCCATCTGGGAGCCATCACGCAAAGTGGTGTCGTAAATCTCCACCTGAGGCTTCCATTCCATGGCTTTCACCTCTTAGAGATTCAGAAGACTCTGCAGTTCTCGAAGTGTCCCCACAACTACATCTGGTTTCGCTGGAGAGGCAAGCACTTCTTCGCTTTTTGTGACGCCTGTCAGAACAAGGATGGTCGACACACCACAATTCTTACCCAAAAGGACATCTGTGTCAATACGATCCCCAACAATGGCAGTCTCTTCAGGACGAAAGCCAAGAGCGTTGAGGGTAAATCGAAGAATCTCGGGCGAAGGTTTCCCTATGACTCGGGCGGTACAACCCGAAGCCCGCTCCAGAGAAGCAAGAATTGCCCCGGCCCCAGGGATGACCCCTGTCTCTGTCGGGTATGTGGGATCAGGATTCGTTCCTACGAGCCGTGCTCCCTGGCGGAGGAAATCAAGAGCTGTCTTCATTTTCTGAAAGGTAAAACGCCGATCAAGCCCTACCACGACGAAATCCGCACCCTTTGGGGAAAACCGGGGAAGAACCTGCAACCCCGCCCGCTTCAACTCCTCTTTAAGTCCTCTTTCTCCTATGGCATACACTCGCGCCTTCGGCTTTTCTTGCCGCAGGTACCCAGCCGTAACAAAAGCCGAGGAAAAGATTTCGTCGACTTCTGCCTCCACTCCCATGCTACGGAGCTTAGCCACATATCCCTCCCGAGGGAGAAAGGTATTGTTCGTGAGGAAAGCGATGCGGAATCCCCTCAGGCGAGCAAGGTGCAGGAATTCGACATTATCGGGAATGGGCGTGTTCAGAAGGTATACGACTCCATCAAGGTCAACGACGAAATTTCTAATCCTTCTCAGAACTTCTTGCGACAAAAGCATCGCCCCCGGTGTTTTTCCCTGAAAATAAGACACTGGGGGCAAAAAATCAAGGAGAAAGAAGAGATTCACTCCTTAAGGTACTGGCGCTCGATAGCTCGGATTTTCTCCACCTTTGGGGCGGAACGCCCGCCCTGGAACTCGCTCTTCAGAAAGGCTGAGACGAGCATCTTGGCAAGTTCAGGACCAACAATGTGTCGACCCAGCGTCAGGACATTGGCGTTGTTGCTCTTGCGGGCTCGCTCGGCAGAGTAAATATCGTGGGCACAAGCAGCATAGATTCCGGGGATTTTATTGGCCGCAATCGCCATACCTATCCCGGTACCACACACGAGGATACCCCGGTCATACTTTCCCTCCCGGATGCCGAGGCATGCCTTCAGGGCAATGTCCGGGTAATCGACCACCTCGTCCTCCGAGAAGACTCCAAGATCCTCGAAGGACACACCTTCCTCTTTCAAGTACTCCGCAATAACCTTCTTGAGAGGAAAACCAAAATGATCCGAAGCAATTACAAGCACTGTGCCCTCACCCTCCAGAGACTATCTCGGTACATTGAGGAGCCATTTCCCTACCTGGGCGTCGGTAATGAGGTCGGTTAGCCACTTCCCTCGCAACGCTCCAAGGATGGCCTCCTTTTTCTCCATTCCTCCTGCTATTCCAATAACCCTTGACCCCCGTTCCCGAATGCGCTTGACGTTAGCAGCAATCCTTTTCCTATCAAGGTCGCCCTCAATAATCTCCCCATAGGCGTTGAAGAAGGTCCCACAGATAGCACCTACTGCACCTTTCCGGATGAGCTCTTCTATTTCTTCCTCGTCAAAATTCCCTGTCTCTATGAGGAGACTCGTCTCTCTCCTCATGCCTCCAATGCCCACAAGGGCCACATCTACCTCCTCGGCCATTCGTAGTACTTCCTGAACCTCTTTTTCGCTGAGAAAAGCGTCTCTTGTTTCTGGACTCTTCGCAAAAGCAGGGGCAAAAAGGTATATCGGTTCCCCCTCAAGGCGGCTGGCGAACTCCTTCACAAGCTCTATGGCTACCGTTTTCCACCGCCTTCCACCATACCCTCCCATCATCTGAACAACACGCATGCCATGGAGACCAAGCTTTGGCAGATATTCGAGAACCGCATGGAGAGTTCTCCCATAGGCAACTCCAATACTTGTGTAGGGCACCAAATTGTCCTTGAGGAAAGAGGCTGCTGCCTGCGCCACCGCTTTAGTGATTCCCTCAGAGGTGCCACTGTACGTGCGAACCACTACCGCATTTAAAAGGCCAAAGCGCTCAGCAAGAGACTGGGAAAGTTCTGCGTCGACCTCTCCACTTCGCCGAATACGGATTTCCACAATGCCAATTTCCCGAGCTCTCTTCAGCATCCGGTAGACCTTTTGAGGCGAGACTCCCAAAAGCTCGGCAATTTTCCTCTGATTAAGGTCCTCGAGATAGTAGAGCTCGGCAACCTTTGCCAGGCGCTCAAAGTCTTCCTCTTTTGCCACTCTTGGCGACAAAAGCATCGCTCCCTTCGATTTCTCCAATATTGTATTGGTCCTCAGTCGGTTGGGC
>JACIZN010000146.1 GCA_014359405.1 Candidatus Caldatribacterium sp. | reverse complement strand
CGCACCTCTCCAGGTTATGGGATATCTCCCGTATCCCCTGGGATAACTCACCTAAGAACAAGAAGGAGGGACTTGTGAACGAAACTCTGGAACATTACAGACCCGCTAATGGTTATGGTTCTGCTTCTTCTGGTCCTCGAATACAGAGAGCCCTTCCTGGAGCTCTTCCGGACTCGGCAGGCTTTCCCGCAGATCGGCCGGTAAAGATTTCCCCAGGCGATAGGTTGCCACGCCCATCGGTTTACCCATGTCCCGCAGAGCATATTCGGCAATGAGGCGGTTCTGGGTCTTGCACAAGATGAGACCGATGCTGGGGCGGTCCTCCGGGTGGCGCAGGAGATCGTCCACAGCCGAAAGGTAGAAATTCATTTTGCCGGCGTCCTCGGGCTTGAACTCCCCTATTTTGAGATCAATCACCACGAAACACCGCAAACGAAGGTGGTAGAAGAGCAAATCCAGATAGAAGTCCTCCCCACCCACCTCAAAGTGGTACTGCTTGCCCACAAACGCAAACCCTTTGCCGAGTTCCAGGAGAAAATCACACAAACGTTCCAGAAGGGCGCGTTCCAGATCACGTTCCTGCGCTTCCGGGCTAAGCGAGAGAAAGTCGAAAATGTAAGGGTCTTTGAGGAGTGAACGTGCCAGGTCCGACTGTGGCGTGGGCAGGGTATGCTCAAAGTTGGTGATGGCTTTGCCCTGGCGCCGGTAGAGTCCGCTTTCAATCTGGTGCACCAGCACATTCCGACTCCAGCCGTGTTCGAGAGTCTTCTGGATGTACCAAAGGCGTTCGTCCCGGTCTTTCACTTTGTCCAGCAATACGCAGTGATGTCCCCAGGGAATTTGTGCAGCAAGCTGCTGCACAATTTGCTCATCCGGCTAGGCTTCGGCAAAAGCCCGCATGTACTTGAGGTTACGCGGTGATAACCCCTTCATCTCCGGGAACTCACGCCTGAGGTCTTGAGCCAGGCGCTCGATCACCTTGCTACCCCAACCCTCCTCCTTTTGGCGATGGAGAATTTCTCTCCCGATATGCCAGTAGAGAAGAACCAGCTCCCGATTGGCGGAGAGGGCGGCGCGAACCTGGGTCTGACGAATCCGCGCCTTGAGGCTCTCCAGGAACTCTGCATAGCCGGCAGGCAGCACCGCAGTAGATTGCTGCTTTCTTCGACGAGCGGCCACAGCTCAGAACACCCACTCTCTTGGCCTTCGGGACTCCCCTACGGCTTCACGACCACCTTGAGGTATGGGCCCTTCTGGATTTCCTCAAGCATTTTCGGGAGTTCCTCAAGGGGGATAACCTTTGAGATGTAGGCTCTGCCATCGATGCGGCCGGTGCTCATGAGTTCAAGACAGGTCCGGATGTGGGAGGCGGTGGCGCCTGAAGTCCCGTGGATGAAGAGCTCCTTGTAGTGGACGGTGTTCCCATCAACGGTGACGAGGCGATCGTCCTTGGGAAGGCCTCCGAAGAAGTTCACCCGTCCCCGGGGGGCGGCAAGTTCTATGGCTTCCTCTTGAGCTTTGCGGGAGGAGGCGGCAACAATGACGACATCAGGACCAATGCCCTGGGTTTCCGCAAGGACGGCTTCCTTCAGGTTCTCTTCGGTGGGGTTGATGATCCGATCCGCTCCGAAGCGTTTGGCCTCCTCAAGGCGCGCTTTTTGAATCTCGGCGACGAGGACCTTCGTTGCCCCGAGGACCCTGGCAAGGGCAATGTGCATGCAGCCCACCGGGCCGGCGCCAATGACAAGGACCCGGTCCCCAAGGCCAACACGCGATAGGAGCTCCCCATTGAGGGCACAGGCCATGGGTTCAGAGATTGCCGCCTCCTCAAAGGAGAGGTTTTCGGGGAACTTGATGAGGTTCCCCCGCCGGACGGCCTTCTCCGGCACAAGGACGTACTCGGCAAAGCCCCCGGGGTAGTAGTAGCCGAAGGCTTCGGTCTTTTCCTTGAAGACGAGGCAGAGGTTCGTGAGCCCCCGCTGGCAGAAGAAGCACTGCCCGCAGGAGACGATGGGGTCCACGACGACCCGGTCCCCAACCTCGTACCCTTCGACTCCTTCCCCCTTTTCGGCGATGACGCCGGCAATTTCATGGCCGAGGATCTGGGGTCCGGTGATGGCCCGATGTCCAAAGTGGAAAATGCGGATATCGGTTCCACAGATGGCGCAGGCCTCCACCTTGACGAGGACATCCCCCTTGCCCACTCGAGGAGTGGGCCGCTCCTCGATGCGGAGGTTCAAAGGCCCGTAGAAAACCGCTGCCTGCATGCTACTCACTCCTTTCGTAAGTTCCGCAGGAATTCGTACCAGAAGGCGATTCGCTCCCCCACCGGGCTTTGCGGGGGAATGCCACAGAAATCCGCAAGGAAAGAGGAAAGGCCTTTCTCTTTCAAGAGCTTCTTGAGCTTCACCGCTTCCGGGTCCCCATCCCAGTCGTAGTGGAGAGCCGCCGCACTTACGCAGGCGATGTGCTCCGGGAATACCCCCTCTTCAAGGCAGAGTCGGATACTCCCCACGAGGCGCTCAGAGGGGCTGAGCTTCCGCAGAGGCTCCCGGGCAACCCGGTGCACGGTGTCCCGAAGGAGGGGATTCCCAAAGCGCACCCGGATATCCTCCCGGATTCTGCGGTGCTCTTCGGGGGCAAGCTCCGGGAACCGGCGAAGGAGGGCTTCCGTCGTTTCATCAAGGGCTTTCTCGAAAACCTCGCCGATGAAAGAATCGGAAAATCCCTCGTGGACGTACGTGTAGCCCCGCAGGTAACCGAGGTACGCCAAAGCGGCATGCCCCAAGTTGTGGGTGTGGAATTTCCGGAGGAATTCCGCCTGGAAGTTCGCAACCGCCCTTGCACTTCGTAGGGGAGGAGGAAGGGCCCGGGAGGCTTTTGCATCGTAGGGGAAATCCCGGTACGAGTCGGCGACGACAAGGAGGGGGTCGGAAATCTCCGGAAAGGCTTCCCGGGGCGGGACCATGCGGGCAACGCTTGTCGCCACAAAGCCGATATTCGCCTCCGCCCAGAGTTTTTCTTCTTCGGTGAGGTAGCGGAAGACTTCGCTTTTCAGAAGCTCTGCTGCGTCCCTGGCGTTCTCGCAGAGGTAGATATCAAGGGGAGGAGCACCGATTTCCCGACGTTTCCGGATTCCCAAGGCCACAAGGGGAGCGATATCCCCGAGGTTTTTCACCCCCACGGCGGTTCCAGAGGCCTGGGCTTTCGCAAAAACCCGGGCGATAGCTTCACACTCTGAGGCAAGAAGAGCCTCCACCGGGCCTATGGAGCGCTCAAGGGTTTTCTTTGTGTACCCATCGAGGATGCGGAGAGGATAGAACTTCCGGGCGTTCAGGAGGTCCACGAGGTCTTTGCGCACGTCGACAAAGACAATCCGGTACCCTGCCTCAGAAAAAAGCTCCCCCATGAAGCCCCGTCCGATGTTCCCCGCCCCGAACTGGAGGAAGATTCCCAAAGGCCACCTCTTGTAGTTTTTTCCTATTGTACGCCTTCTTTTACCCCGGCCACAAGGTACTCCTCTTCGGTATCAAGAACGGCAAAGACCCGAAGGCCAAGTTTTGTAAGCATTCTTGCGACTTCTTCGCCTTCGGGGAGGAGATGGTTTTTTGTCACCTCGTTCTCGGCGTGGATGGCGTGGATGATCTTGCGCCCAGAGGTATGGAGGATGGCAAAGACCCCTCCGTCCTTCAGGAAAAAGGTAAGGTGCCGGACGGTCCCCTCTTTGTCCTCAAAGTGCGGAAAAGAGGAGTAGCAGAGGATGGCGTCAAAGGTCTCCTCAAGCTCCACATCTTTTGCATCCCCAAGAACGTACCGGATGCCCTCATCCCCGAATTTCTTCCGGGCCTCCGAGAGCATGGCCTCGGCAATATCAAGCTCCACAATGAGCAAAGGGGAAAAGAGCTCCCGCAGAAAGGGGACGAGAACCCCCGTACCCGACCCCACATCAAGAATCACGCCTCCCCGGGTGATGGGAAGAAGAGATAGAAGCCTCCGGAGTTTTCCTTCCGGAACCTCCTGCATGCTGTCCCAGAGGGGCGCTTTCTCGTTAAAGAAGG
>JACIZN010000145.1 GCA_014359405.1 Candidatus Caldatribacterium sp. | reverse complement strand
AACCCGAAGCCTTGCCTTTGCGGAATACCTCGAAAAGAACCTGAGAACCCTGCCAAGACTTGACGTATCACCCCTTGTTTTCACTGAAGAAGAGCTCAGGCGCTTCCACCCCCTCCTCCTTGATGTGCGGAAATGCCACATTGTTCTCTATGACAGGGGCTTTTTCAAGGAGCTTTTGAAGTCCATAGATGAGCTCCATGCAAAGGGAGCTATTAAAGAGCTCAAAGCAGGCGACCAAACCTACTGGAGGATAGACTATGAAAAGATTGGTGAGGGATTACCTCAACCGGGCAGAGAAACGTCTGAAAATCCTCAAAATCCTTGAGGACGAAGGCGATTACCCCGATGTGGTGAGAGAATCGCAGGAGGTGGTGGAGCTTCTACTCAAGGCCCTGCTCATGGAGGTCGGCCTTGATGTACCGAAAGTACATGATGTGAGTAGGCACCTTAGGGAAAACCTTGAGCTCTTCCCAGACCCCATAAAGGAGTCCATGGATGAAATTGTGGAGATTTCCCGGCGCCTGAGGAAGGAGAGAGAACTATCCTTCTACGGCGCGCCCGACTGGATTCCCTCCGAAGAGTACACCCTTGCCGATGCAAGGAAAGCACGCAGTGATGCCGAGAGGATTTACGAGCTGGTTCAAAAAGCGATTTCGTAGCCAATTTCCCACCCGTTACTTCAGCGCCCTCGACCGCGGGGCTCCGGTAGGGAGTTTCCAAGGAGGATGCCCAGGAGGCCCTGGAAGAAGCCGAGGAGGTTGTTAGTCCTTTTCGGCTCCATGGCCCGTGGAGACTGGTCGGTTGGGAGTGATTATGATCTCCTGATTGGCCTCACCTACGACGATGGGAAACGCTTTATCGACCGACTGGAGGACTTCTCTCCTCAGGAGGGAAACATCGAGGTTTTCCCCTACAGTCTCTCCGAATGGCAGCAAATGTTCGCTGAATACCACACGCTTTCCCTTGAGGCTCTGGCCCATGGCATCGTTCTCTGGGACAGGGGTGCCTTTTCCAGGATGCAAAAAACTTTTGAGGAGTGGCTCCAGAGCGGAAAAGTCACCCCCTGGCGCAACGGGTGGAAGATACAGGATACCTGCTGAACCCGCAGAATGTTAGAATTCTTGGGGGTACCAGGATGAATGTGAAAGCCTTGGATTATGTTCTTGCCGAGGTAGTTCGCCGAATCGTTGAGGTGGCCGATCCTGAAAGGATTATCCTCTTTGGCTCAGCCGCAAGAGGAGAAATAAAGCCTGGAAGCGACCTGGACCTTTTGGTGGTAAAACCTGGTGCGCACGCCGAAAGCTGGCACAGAAAACCTATGAGAGACTATTTGGAGTCGGCTGCCCGGTGGACGTAATTGTGGTGGTTCCGGAGGACATTGAAAAGTATAAGGACGCTATTGGCCTTATCATCGGGCCTGCTCTCCAGGAAGGGAGAGTCGTATATGAACGGAAAACGCCTACCTCCAGACGACCCTCATAAGTCTCCTCCGGGCAAAGCATGTGTCTGAAACAGGTACCTGAAACGATAAAGCGTGCCGCTATTTTGACACCATACGCAGTCGAGAGCCGCTATCCCGGCCTATCAGAACCGGTAAGCACAGAGGAATACGAGGAGGCATGCGCCATCGCCGAAGAGGTTGCCCGGTAACCACTCCGAGTGCCGTGCAGGGCTTTTTCCGGTCATCGAATCCTTTTAGTTTGTCGCTGCGAGGAGGAAAACGACGAAGCAGTCTCACATCCCCCTCCGTAAGAGACTGCTTCGGAGACGAAACGACGACCTCGCAGTGACCTCCTTGCTTGTCCTTGCGAGGACGCTTTCCCCGTCACCGCGAGGATCTTCCCCTCCAGCCATCGCAAGGCCTTTCTTTCCGGCCATCGCAAGGACTTCTTTTTCCGGTCATCGCGGGACCTTTTTTCGGTCATCGCGAGGGCCTCTTTTTTCGGTCATCGCGAGGGTCTCTTTTTTCGGTCATCGCGAGGAGCGAAGCGACGAAGCGATCTTATAGCCTCCCAAAAGAAACTACTTCGAAAACGAAACAATGACCTTGCAGCGACAGACAAAAGCACGTCCCCTGAAAAGCCTTAGGGTCTCTTCCCATAGTGTCACCCTATTTCACCAGGTCAGAAAAGCTCTATCGGCTCACCATCCCTCTGTGGTATCATGATGTACGGCGAGAATGGCGGAGGCGAAGAGGGAGTGTCGAGGCTCTTTACAGTTGAAGAGAGGAGAACTCTACTCGAGGAGGAGCTTTCGCGAATAGTAACGCTCCTTATCGAAAAGTATCAACCTGAAAAAATCGTCCTTTTTGGTTCTCTCGCCAGGGGGCATGTCCACGAGTGGAGTGACATCGACCTTCTCATCATCAAGGAGACCGAAAAAAGGCCCATTGAGCGGATTCTTGAGGTTGTACGATTGGTACGACCCAGGGTGGGTATTGACCTCTTTGTCTACAGCCCTTCTGAAATCGAAACAATGCTTGAAGAGAAAA
Organism: Candidatus Caldatribacterium sp.; assembly: GCA_014359405.1. Classification (NCBI taxonomy): domain Bacteria; kingdom Pseudomonadati; phylum Atribacterota; class Atribacteria; order Atribacterales; family Candidatus Caldatribacteriaceae; genus Candidatus Caldatribacterium; species Candidatus Caldatribacterium oleiphilum. Next base: position 1,591 of record JACIZN010000145.1, on the reverse strand, counting down.
TTTCCTTCGTCCATGACATTATGAAGACAGGGAAAATTCTCTATGAAAAGGGAAACCCGGGAATGGTTGAGCATCGCCGAAGAGGAACTCCAATCCGGTGAGTGTCTTTTTGAGCGGGGTTTCTACCGGATGGCCTACTACCACGCCCAGCAAGCGGTAGAGAAAGTTCTAAAGGCTTTGCTGGTGGAGAAGGAGATCCCACCACCCAGGACGCATAATATCCTCGACCTGTGTGTTGCCCTGAGGAAACTTGGGAGTAATCCTCCACTCTCTGAAGAAGAGTCGGTCTTTCTCACCAGCATCTACCAGGCGAGATACCCCGCAGGGCTGGGTTTGCTTCCTTCCGGAGAACCATCGAAGGGCGACGCAGAAAAGGCTCTACAGTGTGCAAGCAAAATCTGGCGGTGGTTTCAGGAAGTTTGCAGAACTTCTCCCCCGGATTTGGAAAAGTACTGAAGAGCCTTTGTATTGGCTTTTTAGTGCTGCTCCACGCTGACTGCATTAGTTGACCGGCCTTAGAGTACGCCTTTTTCTTGAGTTACCTGGTTCATCCCAAAACCTGTTTTAGAGAGCAATGGCCTCGGCTTCCCCCCATCGAGTTCCTGCCGCAAAGCCTGCACAAGCCGTTTGTTGGTGACCGAACATCGCTTTATCCAGGAGGCTCTTCTGGCTTCATCTGCCCCTGGTTGCCCTGCTCCCTCCACCACGACCTCTTGCCACACGGCTTCAGGGATAATGAGTTCACCGTAGAGCTTGTGAAGCAGGTCGAGCTTGCCAATCCGTGCCAGATTGATCAGCGCAGAAGCATTACTCACGACACTCATAGGCGGCCAAGTCCCTTCAGTGTGGCTACATCTTTCTCATAATCCTCGAGAGTATAATGAACGGGGATACCTCTTGCGCCCAATAATTGCTGGAAAGCCCAGGCAGTCATATCCGCCATCTCCCGAGCTTTACCAAAAGAGAGTTTCCCCTGCTGAAAGAGGTACACCGCCAGCTCGCACTTCAGCTCCTGGGGCGTCATGCGAGTGGCATGGAGGACTTCTCGAGGTATCTCGATAACAATCTTAGAGGACATTCCTCAACCTCCTTTCTTTCGATTCGTTCGTGTAAAAAGCCGAAGAATGCACATTACTTTTGCGGTTTCTTTGGCTGCCATTGCGAACCTCATATTTTCGCCTGGTGAAGCAATAATCATCGCAACCCAAGGTGGTAGGCAACTTTCCACCCCAAGCGCTCATCCACGAAAACGATCCGCATCGCCAGTACGTTCTTAAAAACAGGGTCTTTCTACGGCTGATTAGCAGGCTGAGAGACCTTTATTATATGAATCGCCTTATACGAATTCGCCCGGGTTCCAGTACAACAAAGGATTCCTCAAGCTTAGGACCTTCCCGGCGTATCAAGCTCAAAACGGCATTGCACAGATCATGTCTTGCCCTTGCTGGAAACCGCAAAAGAATCACTCCAATCCTCGGTATTCCTGAAAGGTATGCCAAATGTCCGAAATCCTTGTCCTCAGTTAAAAGGACCCGTCTTTCCCTTCTGGCTAACTCCATGACCTCCTGGTCCTCGGCTCCGGGACAGGTCT
>JACIZN010000144.1 GCA_014359405.1 Candidatus Caldatribacterium sp. | reverse complement strand
TCGAGTTCCTGTACCGCCGGAATGACACCGTACCTTACCGTAACCTTTTCGAGCCTAAGCAACGAGATCACCCGTCCCCAAGTAGGCTTCAATGACCCGAGGGTCTCTGCGAACTTCCTCAGGAGTCCCCATAGCGATAACCGAACCGTAATCGAGAACCTGTATGACCTCAGCAAGCCCCATAACGAAGGACATGCGGTGTTCGACAATGACCATGGTGAGGTTGAGGTCCTTCTTGATTTCAGCCACGAGATGAGCCAAATCATCGGCCTCCTTCGTGTTCATACCTGCTGACGGCTCGTCAAGGAGAATGAGCTCTGGTTCTGTCATGAGAGCTCGGGCAATGTCGAGCTTCCGCTGAAGTCCGTAAGGAAGACTTGCAGCGGGCTCTTTCCGAAATTCGTACATACCGAAACGTTCGAGCATCTCGCAGACCTTTCGCTCAATGTTTCTTTCTTCCCGGAAAAAGGAAGGAGCCGAAAAGAGGGTGGGCAAAAACCCACACCGAGCATGAATGTGGGCTGCAACTCTCAGGTTCTCCTCCACAGTAAGAGAAGAGAAAAGGCGGAGGTTCTGAAAGGTTCGTGTGAGTCCCAAAGAAGCAATAACATCGGGACGAGCGTAGGTGATGTCTCTCCCCTTGAAAAAGATTCTTCCTCGGGAAGGCTTCAGAACGCCACTTATGAGGTTGAAAACCGTGGTTTTCCCTGCGCCATTTGGCCCAATGAGGCCGTAAATCGCCCCTTTAGGGAGCTCCAACTCGTAACCGCTGACTGCCGTGAGACCTCCAAAATGCTTCCAGAGATCTCTAACCTCAAGAATCCATTCGCCCATCGCTGCACAAAAAGGGGAGGGCAAAAGCCCTCCCCAAACCCCCTTTCACTTAGCAATCTTCGGATCCGGCAAGTACTCAGGAGCAACTTGCTTCACGGTGACAAACTTTCCGTTCTTCACCTCGATCACAGCCACAGACTTATTCGGTACCTGGCTGCCACCCTCGTAGGAGATGGTTCCGGAAACACCCTGGAAATCCTTAATCTGGGCAAGACCCTCGGGAATCTTCTTGGGATCGTCAGTACCGACGATTTCGATGGCCTTGGCGAGAATCTTCATGGCATCGTATCCGAGGGCAGCAAAGGCGTTTTCAGGAGGATTGCCGAACATTGCCTGGTAATCGCTCTTGAACTTCTGCACAACAGGATTCGGGTCCTCAAGGGACATGTGGGTGGCAAAAACTACACCCTCTGCTGCTTCTCCACCGGTTTCCACAAGAAGCGGTGTATCAAAGCCGTCTTCGCCGAAAATGGGGATGGTCACACCGCCTTCCCGAATTTGCTTCACGATGAGCCCACAGTTTCCAGGAATGGCTCCAACGTACACGAAGTCAACCTCTCCTCGATCCTGGTACTCTTTAAGGCGGGCAACCATGCTCGAAAAGTCGGTCCAGCTCGTTTCAAAGTAGTCTTCGTAGACGACCTCACCACCATAGTGCTTTAGAGCATCGGCGAAATAGGCGCATACCGCAACGCTGAAGTCTACCGCAGTGTCCACCCAGATGGCCCCCCTCTTGAGGCCCAAATCCTTTACCGCGTACTCTGCAATGACCGCAGCCTGGGCGTTGTCCCCAAAACAGGCAAGCCAAGCTCCAGTCCGTTCCGGAATGCGAGGATGCGTCGCTCCAGGGGTGATGAAGGGTACACCGTACTCCCGGGCTAAGGGTGCGGCGATGTTCACCCAATGCGTATCACAGTACCCAATGAGCGCTGAAACCTTTTCGTTCTCGATGAGACGGATAACCGCGGCAACAGTCTCACCCTCATCAGCCTTCGTATCCACAACTTTGAGTTCAATCGGTCTTCCTAAAACCCCTCCTGCCTTGTTGATTTCCTCTGCGGCAAGTTTGACTCCGTTGAGGGCCGGAGTGTCAATGGATGCCCACGGGCCAGTCAGACCCATGACGACACCGATTTTAATTGGTTCGGCAGCGAAAGCACCAAAAGCCAAGGCAAACACAAGCACCACACTACCAAGAACCGCAAACCACCTCATCGAACCACCTCCTCAGAGATTTGAGTATGTTATACCCTTTTTCTACTTGCACCGTCAACCCTTTGGTGGAAAAACGTACGGCTCTTCCATTCCCTCCTGGAAGTACCCAAAAGTCAGCCTTCCCCCACACTCCCCAAAACCGATCTCTCCCGTTCTCCTCACTGCAATGGCCCCGCAGACGACACCGAACTTCCGCGCAAGCTCCATCCCCCGATTGACGGCCTCCTGAGGGGACATCTCTTCCATCCACTCGGCAACCTTTCGGGCAAGGCCAAGCTTCACAATGCCCTCTCCCTCTCCCGTCATGGAGACCCCGCCCCACTCCCAGGCAAAGGTTCCACATCCAATAATGGGGGAGTCGCCCACTCTCCCCGGAAGCTGCATCTCGATACCCCCGGTTGAGGTCCCAGCTGCAATGTGGCCGGAGGAATCCAAAGCCACCGCTCCTACCGTTCCAAGATGGGTCTTTCGGAGGCGTTCACGAGCCCTCTTCAGGTAGTAGTGGTAGATGGAGTCTTTCTCCTGCGCAGCTTTTGCAACGGATTTCTCAAGAGTGTGTATCGTGAGTTCGGCTACAGGATTGTACTCCTCAAAGCCCAAAAGGCGGGCAAAGAGATTGGCTCCTTCTCCCACAAGAAGGATATGCCGAGTCCTTTCCATAACCGCCCGGGCAACGGAAATGGGATGTCGGATGTTCTTTATGGCCGCAACCCCACCACAGGAAAGGTCATCTTTCATGATACTTGCCGAGAGTTCCACTTCTCCCAAGAGGTTCGGGAAAGCTCCCGTTCCTGCGTTAAGACGAGGGTCATCCTCAAGGACCTTTACGGCCTCCTCTACGGCATCCACTGCTTCCTTCTTCCGCAAGATTTCCATCCCCACAATACAGGCCTGGTACAGAGGCTCGAATACATCCGGAACCTCTTCCACACAGATACCACCATGGACAATAATGAGCACAAAAAATCACCTTCTCAATGAATTCCTGCGTTTTGCACTTCCCGTATTATACTGCAACCAAGGAGATAGACTCAGGCTTTCTCCTCTTCGAGTTCCTTTATGCGTCGTTCAACCCAGGCAAGGCGTCGGCGAAGGAATTCCGCTTCCTCTCGGAGCATTTCGAGTTCCTCTTCCCGGGTGAAAGTCCACCAGAAAGGGCCAAAACCGGGGAAGAGGCGAGCTCCAAAACAGAAGCATCCCACATCGCCAAAAAAGTACCGCCGCACCCCTACAACCTCCTTAGAGAAGAAGATTGAGGAAGCTCCCCACAAGGAAAGCAAAGGAGAGCATGATGGCCACCGCTACGAGCAGTCTCTTCCACCCGAACTCGCGGAGGATAACAACGAAAGCAGCAACACAAGGGAAAAAGAGGGAGAGAATGACGCTTGCAATCACAAGTTGCTTCACCGAAAGACCAAGGGGCAAAAGAAGTCCCATAGCCATGTACTTTCGGAGAAATCCCAAAGCAATGACAAAGAGCGCCTCCTGAGGAAGACCTAAGACCTTGGCGAACCACGGGCTTATGACCTTTGCAAGGTACGGAAAAGCATTAGTCAAACTCAAGAGGTTCACCGCCAGTACTCCGAGAAAAACGACAGGAAGCGCATCCCGCAAGAATCCTCTCAGGCGAACCCAGAGTTTTGAGAGAACAGCCTTGGGAAAAGGGAGACGGTACGGAGGAATCTCACAGATAAGGGGAGGACGGAACCCCGGGACAAGGTACTTGAGGAGGAACGCAAGAAGGACAACAACGACAAGGAGTGTCCCGTACACAGTGAGCACAGGGGCCACACCGTAAGGGGCAAGAACGCCAACAATGAGTGCCTGCTGCGCCGAGCAGGGGATACCGATGGCAATAAGAAGAGTAACAACAAAGCGTTCCTTTTCGCTCTCAAGAATCCTTGTTGCCATAATGCCAGGAACGTTGCACCCCAGCCCAAGGAGCATGGGCACAACGGAATACCCATGGAGCCCAAGGCGATGCAAGAATCCATCGAGGAACACCGCAAGGCGGGGTAAGTATCCCACATCCTCAAGGATACCAAGAACGAAATAGAAGGCAAAGACGTACGGGAGCACGGCTCCAAGGGATACATAGACCCCTGTAGAAAGGAGACCAAGCGACCGCTCAAAGTCAATGTGACCGTC
>JACIZN010000143.1 GCA_014359405.1 Candidatus Caldatribacterium sp. | reverse complement strand
TTCCCTTGGCAACAATGAGGCCCGTTACCGCCCCAAGAAGACCCCCAAAGACAAGACCAAAAAGGAGCATGAGTATCGGCGAGAGATGAGGGTTATCCCGGATAATTATCCCCGCCGCCATTCCAGTCAGAGCAAGGACTGACTCTGCCGAAAGGTCGATACCTCCGGTGACGAGGACAAACATCATACCCACGGCCAAAACCGAAAGAACCGCGGTATCAAGGAGCATGTCGTGGAGATTCCCCCAGGTGAGGAATCGGGGATTTCGAATGCCAACAAGAATCGAAAGGATAACAATGAACACGATAATTCCAAACTCCCGGAGATTACGAATCTGGATAGTCGCCCTTCTACTCATGTCCTACACCTGCTTCCTCCATCTCCCGAAGCTTAGCCCAATTGATGTTCACCGCCATCTCCATGAGTTTTTCCTGAGTCGCCTCATCTCGGGTGAGTATGCCGCTTACTCGTCCCTCGCACATAACGAGAATTCGGTCGCTCATGCCAAGGATCTCTGGCATCTCTGAAGAAATCATAATGATGCCAAGTCCCTCCTGGGCAAGATCCGACATAATCTGGTGAATGGCCGCCTTTGCTCCCACGTCTACTCCATGAGTCGGCTCATCGAGAATGAGAATGCGCGGTCTTGCCGCAAGGAGCTTGGCTACCACGACTTTCTGCTGGTTCCCTCCTGAGAGGGAGCTCACGGGACTGAAAATTGAAGGAGCTTTGATTTTCAGAAGCTCGAGCATCTTGGAAGAAACCTTGTACTCCTTTTCCGGCTGCAACCAGCCACGCTTTGTTAGAGAGTCAAGGATGGCAATGGTGATGTTATCGTTGATACTCATAGGAAGGAAAAGCCCCTGTTGCAAGCGGTCCTCCGGAAGGTATCCGATGCCACAGGCAATAGCGTCAAGGGGACTTCGAATGGTAACTTCTTTTCCCTCGACGAAGATTTTCCCTCGATCCGCCGGAGCAATGCCAAAAAGCGCATGGGCCACCTCAGTACGTCCCGATCCCACAAGGCCACTGATGCCGAGAATCTCTCCTGCATGGAGCGTAAAAGAGACGTTTGAAAAGTACCCCGTTCTTGAGAGTCCTTCAACCCGGAGGAGCTCTTTCCCCCGAGCCACTTGGGCCTTCGGGAAGAGTTGAGTGATTTCCCGACCGACCATGGCCCGAACGAGGTCCTTTTCAGAGATCTCATTGACCCTCCAGGTTCCGACTTTCTTCCCATCCCGCAGGACCGTAACCCGATCAGCAACCTCATAAATATCTTCAAAGCGATGGGAAATGAAAATGATTGCCGTTCCCCGAGACCGGAGCTCCCGCATGATGCGGTAGAGCTCTTCCGCCTCGCGCTTGGTAAGCGCTGCGGTGGGCTCATCCATGATGAGAATCTGAGCATTAATAGAAAGAGCCTTGGCAATCTCCACGATTTGCCTCTGTGCAGTACTCAAAGTACCCACAGGGGCTGTAGGATCGAGTTCCGACCCCAAGGAACGAAGGAGCTCCCGGGCCTTTTCGTGCATCTTCCGCCAGTCAAGCCGTCGTGAAAGGGGACGAAGGAAAGGGTGACCGAGGAATATGTTCTCGGTAACCGAGAGATGGGGGAAAGAAGCCGGCTGCTGGTACACTGCAGCAATCTGGTAACGGCTCGCTACCGTGGGATTGGGAATGGTGATTCTCTGTCCTCGCCAGAGAATTTCCCCCTCATCTGGTTGATGAACCCCGGTGATGATTTTAATCAGGGTGGATTTTCCTGCTCCATTCTCTCCCACAAGGGCGTGTATCTCAGAAGCCTCGAGATCGAAATCAACCCGCTCCAAAGCTCTAACCCCGGGGAAAAACTTGGAGATTCCTCTGAGTTCAAGTATCCGCTCGCCCAATGGATTTCACCTCACAAAAAGAGGGGCAGGGAATACTCCCTGCCCCAAACCGTGGTGGATCAGAATACGTCTTTCCACTCGTCGATGTTGGAGGCATCAAACCTGAATGGAGGCCCAAGAAGGACTTCAGTGCCTCCGTCTCCAGCTTTCCGGATGGTGTACTCTCCAAGTCTTCCGGCAGTAAAGGTTTCACCCTCGGCACCGGTTATGGTTCCCTCGCACAGGAGTCCTGCGACATACGCTGCAAGGTACCCGAGGTCCACCGGGTTCCAGAGGAAGAATGCCTCACAGGCGCCGTTCTTCACCCACTCGGCCATTTCACTTGGCAGACCAAGGCCGGTGAGCTTGACCTTTCCAATGAGCCCTGCGTCGGTGATGGCCTTTGCAGTAGCGCTCACACCAACCGTAGTGGGGGAGATAATACCTTTCAAGTTCGGATAGGACTTGAAAAGACCCATCGCCTCATTGTAGCTTTTGTCCCGGAGGTCATCGCCGTAGACGATAGCCGCAAGACGCATCTTCGAGTACTTGGGATCCTTGAGCTCTTCCTGCATGTACCGAATCCAGGTATTCTGGTTGGTCATAGTGGCCGCTGCAGAGAGAATGGCAATCTCACCCTCGTACCCAATCATCTCGGCAATAGCCTGAACCTGGAGCTTGCCAATCTGCTCGGCATCGGCTTGGTTCACATGGACAATACGTCCTTCGGGGTTCACTGCAGAGTCAAAGGAAACGACCTTGATTCCATTGGCCATGGCCTTCTTGAGAACCGGCACAAGGGCGTCAAAGTCATTAGCGCTCACGCAGATGGCGTTCACTTTCTGAGCGATGAAGTTCTCAATAATTTCAATCTGCCCCTCAACGGTTGGGGTTGCCGGGCCCTGGAAGATAAAGGTATTCCCAAGTTCGTTGCACGCCTCTTGGCCACCGCGGGCGCAAGCCTCGAAGAAAGGATTCCCGACGTTCTTCACAAGCATAGCAATTGTGAATCCTTTAGCAAGAACACCAGAGGAAAGCAACCCCACAAGAAGGAACACAATCCCAAGAAGAACCAGAGTTTTCCTCACGAGCACAACCCCCTTCTCGAGATTTCTTGGAAAAACTTGCCAAGATTATCTCCTGGTTTTATCAGAAATTTCTCACCCCCCTTTCGAGTTTTTCCGGGTAAATTGTATAGTAATCCAGGAAAGAGAGTCAATACTTCCTGAATGGGGAGGATTAAAAATTCCTTCAGGGGGTATTCAGAGGGAAAGATGGGGATGATTTCAAAAATTCTGCCCCAATTTTCCGGTATTCGTTCCGGATTTCCTCAATATCCGAGGATGCCTCGTTCCCGAGGAGGAAACGATAGAGCTTGAGGTGAACCTTCTCGAGCTTAAAGGGTTTTTCCGAAAGGAGGTCTTCGGCTTTCCCGAGAAGGTCCAGTGCTTCTTCCTTTCGTCCCTCGAGAAAAGCAATCTCTGCCACGGCAAGGGTGTAGTACACCATGCCTCTCGTGTCCCGGGTTTTCGTAAAGAGCCGAGAAGAGGCCTCAAATTTTCCCCGTGCTGCATCCAACTCTCCAAGGACTTTGAGGGCCGTTCCCCAGGACCACAGAGTCCAGGCGTACGAGACCTCATCCCCAATGTCCTCGTAGAGCTCCGCGGCTTTCTGGAAGTATCGCAAGGCCTCATCAAAATGCCCCATCATGCGATGGGCGTTTCCGATGCCGCAGAAAGAGTAGGCTTGCCCAAAGCGATCCTGGGTATCGTGGAAAATGGCGTTCGCGGTACGGTAGTGGTGGAGGGAGAGTTCGAAGTTCCCCGCCACTCGCTCAAGCCCCCCAAGGCCGCAGTGGCAGTACCCAAGACCCGATGGCTCCTCAAGGTGCCCAAAAAGGAAAAGGGCTTCCTGGAAGGTCTCCCGGGCTTTCCTGAGCTCTCCCATAGCCCGAAAAAGCCCCCCAAGGGCCCAAAGGGTAAAGGCCTCGCCTTCGGGGTCGTCGTACTCCTCGTAGATACTCCGGGCTTTCTCAAAGTTTTTCCAGGCTTTTTCGAGTTCTCCAAGACCCCGTTCGGCAAGACCAAGACCCACAAGGCAATCGGCCACTTCAAGGTCTTCTGCCATCTCCCGGGCAAGCTCAAGAGCTTCCGCGTAGGCCCTCTTTCCCTTCTCGAAATCCCCCACCATACGCAGGCAGTCCCCAAGATGCTTCAAGAGGAGAAGTCTCAGGAAGCTATCCTCCTGAGGCACCACCCGCAGGGCCTCTTCGAAAACCTCCCTTGCTTCCCGGAACCGGGAAGCCGCCCGGAGCTCTTCCCCTTTTTCGTAAAGCT
>JACIZN010000142.1 GCA_014359405.1 Candidatus Caldatribacterium sp. | reverse complement strand
AAATAAGCACTTGCCCACCCTGTGATCCCACAGGGTGGGCAAGACCCTCCTTTCTTACTTCTTTCCAAACTTCTGTTTCAAATCGTTCCAGTACTTCGCCGACGCAGAGAGAGCGTCCTCGATGGAAACCTCTTTCAAAAGGGCTTTATGTATCTGCTCTCTCATAAAGATATCCCAAGTACCGTAGAAAGGCGTCATACCTTGCTTAGCTCTTGCAAGTTTCGCCTGCTCCTTCTCGATTTCTACGTTGCCCCACTGGTTAATAGCATTGACTACCTCGGGGTCGTCATAGAGAGGAAGTTGTGCAAAGCCCAAGCCCTTTTCTAAAGCCCACCTCTTTGCAACGACATAGGTACCGTCTGTCTTGCCCCCGAAGTAATTAAGGAATTTCCCGCACGCATCAATGACGTCCTGACCCCTCTTTACTGCCATATTCGTCATGCAGTAGAACCGCACAAATCCGACGCAGCTATGCGTTTCTCCAGGGAAAAGCGCTATGGAAAATTGCCCAGCAAGGTTGGTAACCGCAGGGTTATTGAGCTCCGCCAGGTTGTACTTGTTTACAAAGGTAAAGGCATGGTTACCAGCACCAAAGCTCTTCACCAGGTCTATCTCTCCCCAGGTCAGCGAAGCCGGATCAAGAATTTCGTGCGTGTTCAAAGCATCGTAGAGGAACTTCGTGGCTTTGTAAACGGCTCCGTCCTTTTCAAAGAGCGGATTCAACTCGGCATCGAACATGTTGCCGTTGGCGAAAGAGTATACCAAGGAAGTAAAGATCTCGATACTCTGTCCCTCGTTCTTTGCAAAGCAGAGCGCCAAGGGATACTTGCAAATCCCCTTCTCCTTAAGAACCTTCGATTGCTCTATAAGCTCATCAAGCGTCTGTGGTGGATTGTCGAAGCCAGCCTTTTTCAACATCTCCTTATTGTAGAGGAACACGACCATATCCGCGTAGTAGGGCAGACCGTAGAGTTTTCCTTGATAGGTCATTCCCTCCACAGCATAGGGCGCAAACTCTTTCTCGTAGTTCTTGAAATCGGGGAAATAGTCCTCAAGAGGCACAATCCAGTTAGCTGCCGCCCACTCCTGCAGCCAGTGGTCTGAGCCGTACATCACATCAGTAGGCGTATTTGCCAAAAACCTCTGTACAGCTATATCATGGTAGTCGAACCAGGAAAAGTCGCTGTAATTCACCTTAATGTTAGGATAGAGTGCCTCAAACTTTGCGATATTGTCTTTTACCGTTTCAACTCCGTAGGACCAGCTAATGAAATTGAGCTCAATAGTCTTATCTGCCGCAAAGGCACCAGACGCAAAACCAAAGATAACCAAAAGGGTCCCTACAAACAATAGCTTACGCATCATCCCACTCCTCCTTGTTTGTGGTTTTGCTCACACAGAAAGGCAAAAAGAACCTATTGCATGAGCTTCTTAAAATCATCTCACCTCCATTCGTATAAACCTGTATAAACAAGTACTTCTAACCCCACCTTTCACATTTTAAGTTGCTCAATTCTACTTGTCAACCTGCTGTTTAGGTTCACATCGTGTGGGACACTCTACAATTCCAGTATCTCTCAGGTACTCCCAGGGGGCTATTCTGGGTCTTTTCGGTTCCTCCCTTGGGGCTCTGGCCGGCTTTTTCCTCATCCGCTTTCTCCAGCAGGCTGCTCGGGCAAGCGGTGGAGCCATCTCCTTTTCGGTTACCGTGAATCCCTCGAATATACTCTTCATCGTCACCATCACCACTGTCGCCAGTCTCCTGGCGGCCATCTCTCCAGCCCGGCAGGCCGTCAAGCTCCTTCCCATCGAGGTGATTCGAAATGGATAGCTCTGTTCTGGTGGAGCTCCAGAAAGTCAACAAGGTCTACGGTGAGGTGGTAAAGTACCAGGTCCTCTTCGACATCGCCATGACCGTTCCCCGAGGTCAGTTCTTGGCGCTCATCGGACCATCAGGATCGGGGAAAACCACGCTTCTTAACCTCATTGGAGCCCTCGATCGCCCCACGAGTGGCCAGATTACCATTCGGGGACAGAATCTCAATCAACTTTCCGATGAGGAATTGGCTCGTTTCCGGAATAAGTTCCTGGGATTCATCTTCCAATTCCATTACCTCCTCCCCGAGTTCAATGCCTTAGAAAATGTGCTCATTCCCTACTGGATTGGTTTTGGGAAACCGAATCAAGAAACAGTCGAACGAGCCATGTACCTCCTCGAACAGGTAGGACTCAAGGATGCGATGAAAAAACGTGTCACCCTCCTCTCCGGAGGTCAGCAGCAGCGGGTGGCTATCGCTCGGGCTCTCCTCAACAATCCCCAGCTCATCCTGGCCGATGAACCTACCGGAGCCTTGGACACCAAAACTGGGGAACAGATCCTTGAACTCCTAGCCGAAATTCGGCGCCAATCGAACACTACCATGATCATGGTAACCCATAATCGGGACGTGGCCCTACAGGCTGACCGGGTCATCGAGCTCATCGATGGAAGGCTCTGCAAGGAGGTGTACCCTAAAAAGGTTGGCCTCAAAGAAGCCGCTGAAATACTGGAATCACATGCCTGCAATCTCGAGGAGGTAGAACCCTCTTCGTAAGCCAAGTCCTTGTTCTCTACCCGGTGGAGCAAGCCCTGGGCCATGGACATGGAGTTCAGCCCCAGGACAGCAGCGCCCGAGATTGCCTTAAGGCGAAAAGGACCTTGCAGTAGTCCCTGAGCTCTTTTGTGAACGAAACTCTGGTCGATCTACAAAAATTTTTTTTACCCCCCTTGACAGAGAGGGAGAGCTGTTGTACTGTATACTCACCACGGGTTCTGAGGAATCAGAAGACCGGAGGTTCAGGAGAAAGAACCTTCTCCCGCAAGGGATGAGGTTTGAAAGCCTGAATCTGAAGTGCCGAGGGGATTTGGTTCCTACCAGATTCTCCGGCGAGAAAAGGTTGGAAGGTTCGTTAGGACCCGTGGTTCTTTTTTAGGGAAAAGGATGCACGGAAGTGGCCACCCGCTACGAGGACTGGTTGAAACAGGCAGAAAGAGATTTGAGCCACGCCCGGCTCTCCTACGAGCACGGAGACTACGAGTGGGCGTGTTTTGCAGCCCACCAGGCTTCGGAAAAGGCGGTGAAGGCGCTTCATCTTTTCTTTGGACAGGAGGCGTGGGGACATGTGGTGGCCAGGCTCCTTCGAGAACTCCCTATCCCCGTCCCGGAAGAACTCATCGAGCGAGGTATGGTACTCGACGGTTACTACATTCTTCCCCGGTATCCCAATGGCTTTCCCGAAGGCGCTCCTTTTGAACACTTTGGGCCCCTGCAGGCTAAGGAGGCTTTAGAGCATGCCGGTGCGATCCTTGCATTTGTCCGTTCTCAGATGGCCCGATAGAGAAGAGGTAGAGGAAGCTTTCAGGAAGTGGGCTCAGGAGCAAAAAGAGCGCAATCCCAACATTCTGCGCATAGGGTACTTTGGGTCGTACGCTACATCGTCGTGGGGTGTGGGGAGTGACCTTGACATTATCATCGTGGTCAAAACCTGTGACAAGCCCTTTTACGAGCGTTCTCGTGATTTCGACGCCACCGGGTTACCTGTCCCCGCAGATATTCTGGTGTACACAGAGGAGGAACTTGCCAAGCTCAAAGGGCGTTTCGCCCAGGTGGTGCAGGAAGAAACGGTGTGGGTTGTCGAGGAAGAATCTACGAGAGCTTCCCAAGGAACGCCTCAAGGTCGGATTTGAATACTTCCCGCAGCGCAAGGGCATCCTGAAGGACTATGGACACCTTGCGCCTATCAAGCTCATACCCGTAGGCGTGCCGGAAGAAATGCCTGAAAGCCCGCAAGCTATTCAGCAACTGGAAGCTCTTTTCAGAAATGAGAGCAGGTCGCACACCTTCGATTTCAAGTTTCATTCTCCCAAGAAGCTCAGGATGGTACCTCGATCGGTCCTCAATGCTGTTCTCAAAGAATCCGGCTACAATCTTGAAAAGGTCTTCGTAGGCACAGTACAGGTTATGCAACTGGTAGGCCAGGCTCTCAAGCCCATGGACTCCTCTTTTTCTCCTTCTCTCCTCAATGCGATCGTATATCTTTGTGATTTCCCTCCACTGGGCCATTAACTCCGATTTCAAGAGGGAGAATCTTGCTTCCTCCATCGCTTCCCCTCCTTCATAGTGTCTCGTCAAGTATGTCTAGCCAGCATGATAGCTTCCCATCTCGATTGTTAGAATCCCAGGTGATGGTGTAAAAAGCCGTATGAATCACTGGGTGGCGAATGGGTTCCTTGACAAAAGAGGTCACTGGCGCCTTTCCTTCAGG